>CANRMZ010000018.1 GCA_947631885.1 uncultured Bacilli bacterium | reverse complement strand
AAAGTACTTATACCATGTTCTTTAATATCATTAGCTATTTCAATAGCATGCTCAGCAGTATCAACATAAAATCCTTTACTTTTAATTATCTGTTCATTATCATATTCGTCATACAATTTTTTATATTCTTGAGTTGGTACATAACAAGTAGAATATGACATTAAATAATCACCATTATAAGTGCCAACAACCTTATATTTATGTTCAAAAGTTTCACTACTTTCTTTATTTTGCAAAGTAAGCTTTATGGTATCTTGTAAATTAACTTCATATAATGCTGACATATCGGATAAATGATTACTACTTGACATCAAACTTGGGCATAATATTTCTCCATCTTTCGTAGGATATCTTCCATCTTCTAGTTCTGGAACGTGTTTATCTATCATTTCCTTCATAACAAGATTAGTTGCTTTGCCATCTTCACCTAGTATATTATTAATAATAGCAAAATCCTTTTTAACAATATAATCACTTTTATAATCTTTTAAATATTTTATATCATCTTCACTTAAATCACCATTTATTTGAACAAATTTAAATTCACTCAAGTCTTGTGATATTCTATCTACATATAACCCTAAATCATAAACAAAAAAAGGAATAGAAATAATAATAGAAAATAAGGCTATAATAATGATATAAATATTCCTTCTTAAACTATTTTCTTTTATATTCTTTAAAGCTAATTTTAAAGTTTGAGTTAATTTCATTATATACTCTCCCTAGATATCTTCTTAAGAAAATTTTAACAAAAAATTATTATAAATAAAATGAATCAATGGCTATTTTACAATATTCTATTTTGATTAAAGTATAAAAAAAATAGATTATTAATTTATAATCTATTTCGTTAAACATTTTGAAGCTTGAGTTTTTACATTATCAAGCTCTTTATCACTAAGTGACTTATTATAAAGATAAATATTATAATCACCACTTACAAATGATTTATAGCCAGCATAGTTTTTGTTAAAGTATTTATCAAGCTCACTAATTATCTTATCATCTTCAGTCTTTATTATTACACTAATGCCTGTTTCAGTATTAGAGCTTTTTCCTCTTATTAAAATAGCATCTTCTAAGTCATCTTCAACATCAATTATACTTGAAAGCTTTTCTTCAACAAGACTAGTATTTTCAGTTACAATATAACCTCCAAGTAAATTTTCTAAGCAAGAAAGTTCTGTTTCTTCAGGTGTATCTGTTTCTTCTTTATCATTTGATTTAAGAGGGCAAGTATATTTAGCATTTTTCCATACCGTAGTACTATCACCATTATCACATTTGTAATGATCTACAAATAATCCTTTATCAATATAATCAGCACTACCACCATCCAGATTTTCTCTAATCTTTAGAATTGGACTATTGTTAAAAACTTTAGCTTGAATTGTATCAAGAGCGACTAATAAGACTAAAACCCCAAGAATAATTAAAACGATTTTTACAACTTTTTTCATAAGCATCCTCCATATTTATATTGTATCTTAATAATTTTTAAACTTCAATATCCTTGTTTTCAAATTCTTTATTATCTAGTAACAGCTCGTGAATTTCTTCTTCTTTGGTATCTAGATATACTTCTTCGATTCTATCTACTCGACACTTTTCCGCCTTTAATATAGCTTCAACTTTATCGATTGCTTTATCTAAATCATCATTTACAACAACATAGTTATATTTTGTAACATCATTAATTTCTTGATAAGCTCTTCGAAATCTTTCTAGTATTTTCTCAGGACTATCAGTTCCTCTTTTTTTAAGTCTTTGAACCATTATCTTTAAAGAAGGTGGCATAATGAAGATAAATAAAGCTTCCGGTATAAGCTTTTTAATATTACTTGCTCCTTCGATTTCAATTTCCAAGATAACATCTATACCATTTTTCAACTTATCACTAATAAATTCTTTAGGAGTACCATAATAGTTACCAACATAATTGGTATACTCTAAAAAGTAGCCTTCTTTAATCTTTTGTTCGAACTCTTCTTTACTAACAAAATTATAGGTTTTACCAGGTATATCATTGGTTCGTATAGGCCTTGATGTAGTTGAAATAGAAAGCCATCTTGATTTATCATCTCTTGCTAAAAGGCCATTTATAATACTACCTTTACCACTACCACTTGGTCCTGATATAACTATCAAAGTTCCTTTTTTACTTTCCTCTATCATTATAGTTTCCTTTCGCTAAATCATAAAGTTCTACATCATTATTTTTGAGTCTATATTTTTTAAATTTTAAAGCATTAGATTCAAAGACGGTATAAAGTATTTTGCTTTTATCAATAGCTATTTGTTCAAGCATAGGACCCATTTTATATGAGGCTACTGCCATTTCTTTACCTAAATCAGTAATGTCATCGTTATACTTAAATACTTTTATTAAAGACTTTTTTAAGATAAAAGATGAACTAGCAAGTAAATAAGTATTACCATCATCTTCATAAAAGAAAATCCCTTGAACAAAATCTAGTCCTTTGATAATCCGATATGAATCTAAATCAATTAAGCCATCATCCTGTATGTTATACTCTATTATAGCACTATATTTTCGTTTATGATAGTTTCCTACATATAGTTTATTATTAAAATATGTAATAAAAGCCGTAGCATTATTACCATAGATATTTATATGTTCGTTTATAACTTTTATCTTTTTATATTTAGGATAGGCTTCATCATTTTTGATAATATCTTCATACACATAACCACTTATTGTACCTGATGAATCTGTAATCCATATGATATTATGAATATTATCAAAGCATA
This sequence comes from uncultured Bacilli bacterium, assembly GCA_947631885.1. Lineage (GTDB taxonomy): Bacteria > Bacillota_I > Bacilli_A > RF39 > UBA660 > UBA6448. The sequence continues at coordinate 10,016 of CANRMZ010000018.1, read as the reverse complement.
TGCCTCCGACATGACTTTTAGTATTTAAATCCGTTTCATGTTCTAGTTTTTTATCTTTAAAAATCATTATTTTAGAATTTTGCTTTCTTTTATCATCATATGCTGTTATAAAAATATAATCATCAATAAGACATATACCTTGTAAGACAAAAGTATTAAGGACAACATTAAAAGAATCTAACTTTAATAAAGCTGATTCTTTTTTAGAAATATTGTAGGCACAGTTTCTTGTTCCTTTAGTAAAAAGAGAATAAATAGAAAGTCTAAAAAAGCGAAAATAACGATTTAATAATTTAAACATTTTACTACCTCAATATAAGTATAACACTTATATTAAAGAAGTCCTAGTCTTCGCATATCTTGTATAATAATATCCATTTCTGCAACAGCTTCAGGATAATTTTCTTTACTCTTTTCAAGCTCAAATAAAGCTTCTTCCATTTTAGGTATTGTTCTAAAAACATCTTCCATTGCACCCATTAAATGATAATATGTTGCTAGTTGTTGACTTGGGGTAGTGTGCTCTCTATATAACTTTTGACGTTCTTCGTCAAAATCTTCAAAGGCTATTTTATCAGTAACAGTCATATTATATGTTGTTCTAAACCAAGAAGATTTAAATATTCTTTTAGTTAATGTATCTACTAGATAAGCTTCACCATTTATATTAACTTCGACAAATGGCCTTTCGGTAGCCCTTATTCCTGGTCTTGTTGGTGAATCATAATCACAAAGTAAAAATGCAAAAGAATCAAATAAAGAACTAAAAGCCGTATTCATATCATAAATACAAGTATGGATTTCACTCGCAGGTTTAGCACAAAACATTGATACCGGTATGCTTCCTGCTATTATTATACTTTTATGACGCATAGCTTCTTTTATTTCTTGAGGGATACTTGTTACATTTGGAGTCTTGTCATATCTCATATGATCTAAATCATCTCTTATACAAAGTTGTTCAAAATCAAGACTTTGCGTTTCAGGATTCATTAAACCTTTGTAAACTAAGGCATCTAATAATGTATTAATAATAGCTTCTCTATCAAGTGCACTTATATCTTTATGTCTTTCTAAATATTTTAAAATATGCTCACTACGATAGAATACTTCATTTTGCAAAAAATCAAAATCGTATAATGATTTCATAAAATCCCCTTCTTTGTTGCCGATTATATTAACATAAATGATCAAAAAAATAAATCCCTATTTAAAAAGGATTTATTTTGAACTATTCAGGCTTTATATCTTCAGTTTCAGCTTCCAGTTTACGATAATCAACCTTACCTATCATTGTTTTAGGTAAAGATTCCTTAAATACGTATTCTTTCGGAAGCATATATTTTGCTAAGTTCTTTTCACAATATTCTTTAATATCACTCTTTACTTTAGGAGTAACTTTAACTTCCGGCTTTAGCACAATAAATGCTTTAGGTACTTGAACTTTATAAGGATGTGGTACCCCAATTACTCCACAGTTTAGGACATCTGGATGCTTTAATAAAACTTCTTCAATATGGGATGGATAGACATTATAGCCAGATACAATAAGCATTCTCTTAAGTCTTTGAGCAAAGAATACTACTCCATCTTCCGTCATATAAGCAAGATCGCCGGTATGAACCCAAATACGACCTTTTTCATCTTTTTCCAAAACTTCATTGGTTTCTTTTTCGTTATCAAGATAACCTTTCATAACGGTAGGTCCCGTAACTAATATCTCACCAACTTCACCATATGGAAGTTCTTCTTTCGTATTTACATCCACGATTTTAATGATATCTCCTGGAAGAGGAATACCAATACTTCCTGGAAGACCAGAACCATGAGAACCAAAGCATACAGGTCCTGAAGTTTCTGTCATACCATAGCCTTGCATAATTTCTTTTTGACAATTATGCTCTTTTAAGAAATTATTAATTTTAGCTTGTTTTTCAGGATTAAGAGAATCTCCTGCCGAATAAATATTCTTAACAAAAGATAAATCAACTTTAGCCATCTTTTTATTAGAAACTAAAGCTTCATATAAAGTTGGTACACCAGATATATAAGTTGGGTGATATTTAGTTATTAATTTATCAAACTTACGGGCATCAAATTGCGGTATTAAAACAACACTAGCACCAAAACATAAAGGACAGTGCATAGTAGCTACTAAACCAAAGCAGTGAAATAAAGGCAGAATAAGTAAAGCAACATCTTCCGTATTAACATCAGGAAATATAACATGGCCTTGTTCTACAACAACATTAATATTACCATTAGTTAGGACAATATTCTTTGGTGTTCCTGTTGTACCTCCACTATGAAGGATAACAGCATCTTGATCTTTAGTCGTCTTAACTAAAACATCTTCATAATATTTCTTACCCTTTTCCATAAACTCATGCCAGTATAAGAACTTTTCACTCTTTTTAGGAGTTAATATTTTTCTTCCTTGAGTAAGATTATAGCCAAGTTTTAATCCTTTAGGCATTGAGTCTGCTGCTGAAATAATTATGGTTTTATAAACTTGCGTTTGACTAATGATATTTTCTATTTTGGAATATGCTAAGTTAATAGCTATTAACATAACACTTTTCGTAGCAATTAAAGATTGTTTAATCTCTTCCTCTGCTGATAAAGGGTGAATCATATTAGCTATAGCCCCTATCTTATTAACGGCATAAAAACTAATAACGGCTTCAGGAGTGTTAGGCATACATATTGTTACAACATCACCTGGTCTAATGCCTTGACTTCGGAGTGCTCTAGCACATAAATCTATTTGATTAAAAAATTCCTTATAAGTCATCTTTTTATTAAAATAGTTAAGAGCTACTAAATTCAAATGATCTTTATTGCATTCATAAAGATACTCAAAAAGTGACATATCAGGAACTGTAACATCCCTTTCATCTTTGTCATAAAACTTTTCCCAAGGACACTTATCTTTAGAGAAAACTTTTAATAAGTCTTTTAATTTATTCATTATGTCTCCTTAATAATAATTATATTATAACTTATTTTTTTAATTTATTCATTAAATAACGCATCGATAGCTTTACCATAAACTTCTAAGGCTATTTCTCGACCATTTTCATGTTGGTATGTAAATTTATCAATAGCTATACCCGAATTAATTTCTAGTATCATAAACTCACCATTTGTTTCTATAATATCTATGCTACAAAAAGCAATATTTAACTTATCATAGACAATTTTAGCAATTTTAATTAATTTTTCTTTTTTATCTTCAGCGATATCTAAGGTTGATATTGCTCCCCGAGAAAGATTAAACTTCCAGTTGTAAATATATTTTTCTCCTTTAGGAAGAATATCATCTGGTAAATCTTTATCTATAAAATAGTGACTATTAAAATCGATTAATAACTCTTTAATAGTCTTTTGGCCATCACCTGTTACAATAGGTCTTATCTTACCATATATAAGTTCGGGACTACCATTTAAAATAATTACCCGATATTCCATATCAATATCATAGCAAGGACACAAACTAATCGAAGGATTATTTTTAAATAATTCTTCCATTTTAATAAATAATTCTTCCACGTTTTGTACGTTATATACACCTCTTCCTTGGCTACCTATATTGGGCTTTACTACAACATTATCATTATATTCATGAAATAGTTTTAAAACCTCTTCTTTAGGTGTACTTGCATATAATAAATGATGTTTAGCAACAGGAATATTAAAGTATTTTAAAGTTTCATATAAAGCATATTTTTCATCAAGAATTCTAGCTACCCCACTTTGATTATTATCAAAATAAAACTGAGATATGAAACGAATTTTACCATTTTTTTGTAATATTTTTACCCAGCCATCAGAAACAATATCAATCTTTATTCCTCTTTTATGGCAAGCTTCCGTTATTATGTCATTAAAATTTTCCATGTTAAACCTACTTTATTAAATTATTTTTAAGACAATATGGCACTACTTCATTTTTTAAAGTATTAGATAAGATATCATCGCCAAGAGATGAATCATACCAAAGAAAATCCCCAATCTCATCTGATAGAGTAAATTCTCCTGTTAAAGCGCCATTATATTTAAACACATGAAAATGAATCTTCTTATTAGGATCAGAAGTTGCTATTTCATCAAACTCCATTACTTCTTCAAAAAGATTTTCATCAAATATAGCCTTTGAGCCAAGCTCTTCTCCTACTTCCCTTATCGCAGCTTCTAAAGGAGTTTCGCCCTCTTCAACAGAGCCTCCCACCATTTGATAAGTAGGTCTTTTTCTCGGTTTATCTATTAATAATTTATTATCTTTAAAAAACATTGTTCCTACAACATGTAGCATAATATCACCTCAGTAAGTATTATATCATGAGAGCAAAAAAGGAAGAATAAATCTTCCCTATTTTCGAACATTTTTCATTGAATCTTCCCAAGTCCAATTCTCGACCTCAGGCATATCGACACCATAGTTTCTAATATACATATTATGCTCTACTAACTTATCTTTACACCATTCATATAGCCTTGCTCCTCTATTACCTAAATTAGGTATATATTTAAGAGCATCTTGCACTAAATGATATCTATCAATCTTATTTTGAACGCGCATATCAAATGGGGTTGTAATTGATCCTTCTTCAATATAACCATGAACATGTAAATCTGTATTATGTCTATTATAAGTTAGTTCATGAATAAGTGATGCATAGCCATGGAAAGCAAATATAATAGGTTTATCTTTAGTAAATAAAGCATCATAATCATTATCATCAAGGCCATGAGGATGCTTAGTATTAGATTCAAGTCGCATTAAGTCAACGACATTTACTACCCTTATTTTAATGTCTGGCAAATTATTTCGTAAGATAGAAACAGCTGCTAAGGTCTCTAGAGTTGGTGTATCACCACAGCAAGCCATAACAATATCTGGTTCACCATCTTCATCATTACTAGCAAAAGACCAGATACCTGCGCCATTTGTACAATGCTTTATAGCTTCATCCATTGAAAGCCATTGAGGTCTTAAATGCTTGGATGCTACGATTACATTAATATAATTTTTTGTTCTTATACAGTGATCAAAGCAAGAAAGTAAACAGTTAGCATCCGCGGGTAAATACATTCTGACAATATCCGCTTTCTTAGTTACTAAGTGATTTAAGAAGCCTGGATCTTGATGGGTATAACCATTGTGATCTTGTTGCCATACATGTGAAGTTAAAACATAGTTTAAAGATGCTATATCTGCACGCCATGGTAAAGCTTTAGTTATCTTAAGCCATTTAGCGTGTTGACTAGTCATGGAATCAACGATTCTAATAAAAGCTTCATAACTATGCATAAAGCCATGTCTTCCAGTTAATAAATAACCCTCTAAAGCACCTTCACAAACATGCTCCGATAAATAAGAATCAAAGATACGACCATCTTTAGATAGATATTCATCGCCATCATAAGTAAAGGCATCCCAACATCTATTTTCATCATCAAAAACATAGTTTAATCTATTTGATAAAGCTTCATCAGGACCAAATATTCTAAAGTTAGCTTCGTCTTTATTAGCTTTCATAATATCTCTTATAAAACGACCTAACTCAGTCATATCACTTTTTTGCTCTTCTCCTGGTCTTTTAACTTCGACTGCATAGTCTCTAAAATCAGGTATTTTTAATTCCTTTAGAAGTAATCCGCCATTAGCATGAGGATTTGAACCCATTCTAAGATTTCCTTTAGGAGCTAGTTCTTTAAGTTCAGGAAGTAGTCTTCCCTTTTCATCAAATAACTCTTCAGGATGATAACTTCTAAGCCAATTTTCTAAATATTCAAGATTTTCTTTTTTGTTATCAATACTTATTGGTACTTGATGAGCTCTAAAGGTATCTTCAATCTTCTTACGATCAAATTCTTTAGGTCCTGTCCATCCTTTAGGCGTTCTTAAAATAATCATAGGCCATTTAATATTGGTAAAATTTCTTTCAATGGCATATTTTTTAATTATCCTAATTTCAAGTAAGACTTGATCTAAAACTTTAGCCATCTTCTTGTGCATGGTCATCGGATCTCTGCCTTCGACAAAGTATGGATGCCAGCCTAAGCCTTCGAAATAGTTTTTTAATTCTTCATGGGGAATCCTGGCAAGAACCGTAGGATTAGCAATCTTATAACCATTTAAATGTAATATAGGAAGTACTACACCATCTTTTTCAGGATTAATAAACTTATTTATACGCCATGAAGTTGCAAGAGGCCCTGTTTCAGCTTCGCCATCGCCAACGACGCAAGTGGCAATTAAATCCGGATTATCTAAAACAGCGCCAAAAGCATGAGCAAGGCTATAACCAAGTTCTCCGCCTTCATTTATAGATCCCGGAACTTCAGGAGCAACATGTGATGATGTTCCCCCTGGAAAACTAAATTGCTTAAATAATTTTTTTAAGCCTTCTTCATCTTCTGTTATATTAGGATATTTTTCACTATATGATCCTTCGAGATAGACATTAGCTATGGGAGCATTACCACCATGACCTGGGCCAGATATATAAATCATATTAAGATTGTTTTCTTTAATTAATCTATTTAAATGCACATAAATAAAATTTTGGCCGGGAACAGTTCCCCAGTGTCCAACTATTTTCTTTTTAACATCATCAAGTGTAAGTTTTCTTTTTAAAAGTGGATTATCAAGAAGATATAACTGACAAGCCGCGATATAATTAGCTGCCCTAAAGTATTTATCCATCTTTTGAAATAACTCTTCTTGCTCTTTTTCTTTACTTAAATATAGCATCTCATCTAGCCCCTTTATCTTAAATAATTATAACACGGACAAGTAAATTAATGAAGTTGAAATCATTGATTTACTAATATAATAACTTTACTTCCTAGTAAAACTAAAGTCTTCAAATCTTCCTTCTTTAAGATGATACTTTTCATAATTTTCTTTGCGACAGTCACTTTTGCGCCATAATTCATAAAATTCTTCGGTGGTTTCCCATGTTGTATTAAATTCTTTTGCTACATTACATCCTGTCACTTTCTCTATTATAAGTGCTGAAGTATATGATGATATTTCATCAAAAGCCCCATTATTATATAAATCTTCGACTATGGAGGCAGTAGCATAAAAACCATCAGGATATGTATCTACATTATTCTCTTTAACCATTTCCTCAATTGCATCTTTAAAATTGCATCCTCCATGGCCAGATTCTAATGATACTACATATGGACTTTTTATTTCTCTTGTTCCATCACAATAATTATAAGATGATAAAAAAAGATTAGAAAAGATAACTGAATCTGATTTTTCGTTATACCATTTTATACTAAATATTAAGTTATTATTAAACAATAAAGCTTGACCACAATCAAGGGCAGTAACTAAGCAAAATACACCAAGTATAATTAAAATAATTTTAAATATTTTTTTATAGTTCAAATTATGCTTTTTATCATTTGCTTTTTTCATTATAAAGTCTCCTATTCTTATTACAAATTGTAACATAAAATAAAACATAAAAAAACTATAAATATTTCTATTTATAGCTTAAATATAAACTCTTGGAACTCTTTTAGATATTAGGCATAGTATCTCATGATTGTTAGTATGGGTATACTTAGCAATTTCTCTAATATGATCATTATCTTTGATGATAGCTACTTTATCATTTACTTTTACACTATTATCAACTTTAACGAATAACATATCCATACATATTTTGCCTACGATAGGATATTTTTTATCATTAATATAGACATATCTTCCCGAATTATTTCTAAGTATTCCATCTGCATAACCGATAGGAACCACGGCTATTTTGGTAGGCTCATTTATTTCATACTCTCCTTCATAACCTAAGGTTCCTTTATCAATATTATTAATTTGATAAACATGAGAATAAACACTGAAAGTCGATTTAAATGGAATTGGTGAATCAGCAAGTCCATACATGGCAATACCATATCTAACTCCATTTACATAAGGAAGTTTAGGATAATTTAAAGAATAATCACTACCGCCGAAATGAATGATTGGTACTTCTTTTAGGTTGATATCTTGGGTAATTCTTTCAAATTCTTTAACTTGCTTATTTGTCTTATCTTTATCATGAGCTATATACATATGGGTATATAAACCTTCGATAATGGCTTTAGCCTTTAATGTGGTATAAGCTTTTAGTAAATCTTCGGGACTACTAATACCAAGTCTATTCATACCCGTATTAATTTTAAAATGAACTTTTAAATTTGCAATATTAAGCTGACTTATTTCCAAAGCATAATCAAGACTACTTACTGTGATAGCTATATCATTTTTAAGACATAAATCAATATGTTCAGGCATAACTATTCCTAAACATAATAAAGGCACTTCTTTATTATTATCTCTTATTTCTAAAGCTTCCTCTAAAGAAGAAACCGCTAAATAGTTGATACCCGATTTAAGCATTTGCTCTACAACCGGATAACCATGATGACCATAAGAGTCAGCCTTTACAACGGCTATATGATATTTATAATCTTTAGCATTTTGAATTAATGTCTTAATATTGTAGTCTAGATTCTCAAGATTTATTTCAGCATAAGTTTGACGATATATTTGTTCCATTAATCCCTATTATTAGCTATTAGAATTAATCTAAGCACTTGAAGTGCACTTGCAAGAACGCCAGCCACATAAGTTAATGCTGCACTTCTTAATACCGCACTTACACCATGAGCTTCATCACTATCTACTAAAGAAAGATTATCAAGTTCCTTTTTAGCTCTTGATGAAGCATTAAACTCAACTGGAAGGGTTACTATTTGAAATAATAAACCAAAGCAAGTTAGAGCAATACCTAAATAAACTAGATCTAAAAGTTCAAATAAAAAGCCTAATAAAATAATCCAATATGAAACTGAAGTAGCGATTCTAACTGGAGGATAAATAAGACTTCTGAAACGCATATAAGCATAGCCTTCTTTATCTTGGATTGCGTGACCACATTCATGGGCCGCAACTGCTAAAGCAGATACACTAGTTCCTTCATAAACTGCTTTAGAAAGTCTTACAACCTTTCTTTTAGGATCATAATGATCGGTTAAATTGCCATCAATAGCTACAACATATACTTTTTCAAGTCCATGTTTATCAAGAATCTTACGAGCAACTTCTTGACCCGTTATTTTCTTCTTATTACCTACTTTGTTATATTTACCAAAAGATGCTGAAACATAAATTTGGGCAAGTAAAGGTAAAAAGATAATTGCTAATATTAATACTATTTCCATACTATCTGTCATATTACTTCACCTCGTATATTGTTCCCTCTCTGGTATCTTTTAAGACGATACCCTCTTTTAATAAATCATCTCTGATTTGATCGGCTAAAGCAAAATCCTTATTATTTTTAGCTTCCAATCTTTTTTCTATCATACTATTAATATACTCTTCATTTACAGTATTATCCTTTTTAGTTAAATCAAGTGATAATACTTCATCAAAGCTTTTTACTAAAGCTAGCTTAGTAGCATCAGTTATATCACTTTTTAACACATCATATAATAGTGTAATAGCATTGGAAGTATTTAAATCATCTTCAATACATTCTTTAAATCTCTTAATATATTCTTCATACTTAGCTTCATCGATATCATTATTATCTTTTAAACTAAGTACTCTATTCTTTAGCTTTTTATAAGCATTTTCGGCATTATCTAAAGCTTCATAAGAAAATACTAATTGACTACGATAATGAGAATTTAAACACATAAAACGGTATGATAAAGGATTATAACCTTTATCTACTAAGGTATCTACTGTTAAAGTATCACCTTTAGATTTACTCATCTTACCAGATTTATCATTTAAATGAGCTCCATGCACCCAAAAGTGGCACCAATCATGGCCAATATAGCTCTCGCTTTGAGCTATTTCATTAGTATGATGGGGGAAAATATTATCAACACCACCACAATGGATATCAAGATATTCTCCTAAATACTTTAGGGATATACCACTACATTCAATATGCCATCCTGGATAACCTAGACCAAATGGA
>CANRMZ010000017.1 GCA_947631885.1 uncultured Bacilli bacterium | reverse complement strand
AAAGCCCCTTACGAAGAAAGAAAAATATATTTATGAACTAATTATGGCTAGTAAAAAATAGTATATTATTTAAAGGATTGGTTACACTATAAATAACGGAGGATATAATGAAAAAACTATTAAGCGTCATTTTAGCGGTCCTATTTATAATGTCTTTATCAGGGTGCGGTGATAGTGCGACAAAAGCTGTCGAAAATTATTTACAAGAATATAATTCATTAAGTGATAATGTTATAAGTGATATGATGGATGTTGTTACGGATGAAGATATTAATGATGATCAAAAGATGGTATATCAAGATATTTTTAAAAAGCAATATCAAGATTTAACTTATACGATTGATAAAGAAGAGTATGACGGTGATGAAGCTACCATTACTGTAACTATTAAAGTTTATGATTTATATAAAGCTCAAAAAGATGCAAGTAATTATTTAAAAGATCATCAAGATGAATTTAATGATGATGATGGCGAGTATGATATTAGTAAATATATTGATTATAAACTAGACCAAATGAAAAATATGATGGATAAAGTAGAATATACAATTGAATTTTATGTAGTTAAGACATCCGATGGTTGGGTTGTAAGTTCTCTATCAGACTCTGATTTAGAAAAGATCCATGGTATTTATAATTATGAATCCTAATGTTATAGGATTCTTCATACTATTAACAAATAGGCAAAAAATTAAGCTTATTTGTTTTTTTATATATAAAAAGACTGTTTCCAAATTTTTATTTGTCAACAGTCTAAAAACATACTATTTAGAATATTTATTTCCGGACTAGTCCGGAAATTTCCACCCTTTCCCGGATAACATCATTTTTTAAATTTATATTTTGATTCGTCAGTTTCAATAATATTATTTTTTATTAATATATTTATAATTTCACCTGCACGTGATTTTTTGACGCCAAATATGTCTTCTATTTTTTCCTTTGAAAATTCTTTTTCATATCCAACGCTATTAAATAATTTCTGCAAATTTTCTAAAAAATTCGTTCTTACTTTTCCACCTAAGTTTTTATACATTTTTATTAAAAAATAATCTTTGTCATCAACTACATTGCTATTTTTTAAATTTTCCTTGAAAGTTTCTCTAACATAACCCTTGTTTGGAAATATAACGGTAAAACTTGAAACGTTAGAACTAAATATAGGCTTTTGTGTACAATCTGCATATGATTCAATAATTCTTGTTATTCCACTGCCTCTTCGTTCCATAAAATGTAATCTATTAAACATATCTGAAATTATTGTATTTCTTCTTAGCGATGGTATTTTAGTTAAGTCTAAGTCTTGAATTTGGCTTCCATCAACCATTCCGCCAGGAGAGGTTATCTCTAATCTATCATCATACATGTCTATATGAATTTCTGAACCCAGTATTTGATAATCTCTATGTATTATTGCATTTACTATTGCTTCACGTACTGCTTTAGTGGGATATTCAACAAATTCTCTTCGAGTCATCCCGTCAATTTCCCAACTTATTTTTGAATTGTTTTTTATAAAAGTTTCTGCATTTTCAAGTAGACTTATTATACTACCAGTGTATTCCTTATCATCAATGGCATCACCATTAATAGAGCCTTTTACTATTCCTTTCCAACGAGTACAAAAAATTCTAGATTGTTTCAATAACCCCTGATCACAAATCAACAATCCGGCATTAGTAATAAAGCCATCGCTATTCATTAAATTTAAAGAAATATAATCCCTATTTATGTCAATCGGTGTACCTGTTTCCTTTTTTAATGTTGCATCTAATAGAGTAAAACTAACATCATCTAATTTATACTCGCTAGGCAAACAATCAAATGTTTTGTTTTTACCTTTTAATATTAGATTATCTAAGACATGATCAGGTGCTTCAATGCTTTTATCACCTGATCTTATATATGCTGTCTTTCTGCCATCACTAGAATAATAATATGGAGTTGCAGGACCGTCACCAACATTTACTTCTAAAAAATCAAGTCCTTTATCTTGAAATGCGTGCAACTCATATCTAGGTATTGGGCTTATTTTTGAATTTACTAATTCTGCTATTTTAGAAGCAGTAGATTTAATGTCATCAATTCCAACAGGTTGCCTATCATCATCAACTCCAAATAGTAGTACTCCACCGTTTGTATTTGCAAATGCAGACACGCTTTTTAGCCAACTTCTTGGATGAGACACTTCTAGCTTCTCTTTATAGTCTATATTTGTTGACTCTATTTTTTCATAATCTTCTAGTTGCATATTATACCTCCAATTAATTTTATTATACTATAAATTATTTATATTTTTTGTCGAATTTTTTATATTAATTCCGTAAATTGTGGCTATTTTGCAGATTTTTGCATTTTGTCCGGCCTAGTCCGGAAAATTAGCCGGATTAGAGTGGAATAATTATACGATTTTTGATTTTTTGGGATTTTAAAATTTTCAAGCAAAAAGTGATATGTCATTTTAACATACCACTTTACCAATAATCTGATGAATCCTAATAGTATAGGATTCTTTTTTTCTTTACTATTTTACCTTTTTCTAATATAATAGTGATAGTATACAAAGGTGTATATGAAAGAGGTATGATTAGATGAATAAGGGGAAGGTAACATTAATCATAGTAGCAGGAGTATTAGCTCTTATTGCTATTTTTTTATTTTTTAATTTGCAATCAAGAAAAAAAGTATTTAATGATTTAAAGATTTCTTATCAAGGACAAAATTCTGAATATACTGACTTAGAGGTAGATACGACAATCTTAAATGTTAGTAATGTTAGTTTTCAAGTTGTTTCTAAATCTAATAACACAATTGTACTTGCTACTGCTGATCCATTATTAGATGAAAATGGTAAAGAAATAGGTACTGAATATAAAGTTGAATTAGAAAAATATACAACGATATGTTTCGCTGATTCCGACTGTGCTTATTTAACTTTAGAGTAGAAAGGATTTTTATGATAAAGGGTGCGATTTGTGTAGTAACAGCAGTATTCTTTGTAATTATTAATACGATAATATTGTTTTTAAAACCACAGTTTGCCTATGCTAAAAACGACCAAGAAAATTTCTGTGTCTATTTTCAAAAATGGATAGGTACTTTATTATATATGGGAACAGTTATCGTAAGTTTGTTATGTATATATTTTTCGGTTGAACTTAATTTATATTTATCATATTCATTCTTAGTAATTGAGTGTTTACTATTAATAGCCTATGCTTTATGTAAGTATAAATGTGTTACAGTAACCGGGGAAAATATTAAAGTGGAAAGACTATTTAAAAAAGAATTAAATACAACCTTTAGTGCTATTGATAGAGTAACATATATCCCTAATGCTAAACTAGTATTTAAGTTGAAGAAAAAAGAGCAATTTGATGTATCATTTAATTCCGAGAATTTTCGAAGATTATACCGCTGTCTATTAAGACATGATTTGAAATTTAAAACTGGTAGAATCCCAGGTGATGAAGATCATGTTTATTTAACTAAGTATAATATAACTATTGATTTTCCTAAAACGATGTTTAGAGAATATTATCAAAATGATACTTATTTAAAAAACAGTAGATATTTATTCTCTGCTCGTAGTCTTGAACATCATGAGTATCTTGAAGGCTACTCTAAAGAAAGCCCTTTAAGTACTAAAGAGTTCTGTGAACTAATTAAAAAAGATATAAGTAATGATGGCTATAAATATAGCAAATCAATGGAAGCTGTATTTGATGGCTTAGAGTTTACCATTTTAAAATGTATTGGTAAGAAAGATGATAACTTAGCAAGACTTGCTTATATATATCATGTTTCTGATGAATACTTTGTTATGTATGCTGATATTCTTACTAAAGATGAAGAAAGCTTTAATAAGAAGATGAGTAATGCTATTCGTAAAGCTTTATATGAAGATGGTAAATCAAGACTCGCAAGAATATAAAATTAAATAGGGGATGTATTTTGGAAAAAATTTTAAAAAATGCCATTAAATGCAATTATTGTGGCGATATTATTATTTCTAGACATACACATGATTTAGTATCCTGCAAATGTGGCAAGTGTAGCGTTGATGGCGGAAATGATTATTTAAGAAGACTATATACTAATTCTTTAGATGATTATGAAGAATTAAGCGAAGTAATAGAAGTAAATGATGAGTTAAATATCAATGATTTAAAGAAAGCAAACTTAACCAAAAAATAGCACGCATACGTGCTATTTTCTTTTATATATAAATCTATTCGTGCCAAAGTAGGCAAGTGTTGCTATAATATTAGCTATTTCATCAACACTTTTATTAAAATCGTTGGCTATCCAATAGTTAATAATGCCTAAAGCCCCATTAAAGATATAGCTAGTAGCATATTCAACATCTTCATCGGGCAAACTAGGGATATCTTTTTGCCATTTTTCTTTGCATTTTTCATAAGCTAAAGACATAATATCATTTAGAAAGTTTGTACTATTATTGTTGGTATAAAATAATACTTTAGCTAAATCTTTATTTTTAAAAAAGGCATTTAATAAATCTCTAGCAAAGCTTCCTACTGTATATTCGGTATTAGTTAATGATGCAGCTTTAACTTCATTTACAAAGTCTTCTTCAATTTTATCAAGTAAATCATAAACATCTAAATAATAACGATAGAAAGTAGCCCTATTGATATCACACTTTTCACATATCTCACTAACTGTTATCTTTTTTATATCTTTAGCCTCTAGTAAATCAATAAAAGCTTCTTTAATTACTTTTTGGGTATATTTAACTCTTCGGTCCATATTTCTCCTTTTTTTAAACACTTTTATATCAATCTGTTTAATATCTAACACTTTTGTTTTTACTGCTGATTGAAGTGCCTGTTGCACCATTATATAATACATTTGTAACTTGTGCAACAAGTGTATAAAAAGGAGAATGTAAAAAGTGAAATCACTGGCAAGCTTATTTAGAAAAAATAAAAAAGAAAAACTATGGGATAAATATTATCCTAAAGATAAAGATAATATAACTGTACCTAATATGTCTATTTATGAATATTTAGAAAAAGAAGTAAAAGAAAGAAACAGTATTGCTATAAACTATTTTAATTATAAGATAAGTTATACAGACCTTTTTAAAGAAATAGATATATGTGCTAAAGCTCTTCGAAGCCAAGGCATTAGACCTGGTGATGTAGTAACCATTCTTATGCCTAACACTCCTGAAGCTGTTATTAGCTTTTATGCCATTAATAAGATTGGGGCTATAGCTAATATGGTCCATCCCTTATCAGCTGAAGAAGAGATAAAACATTCTTTAATTAGCACGAAAAGTGTACTAGTTATAACTATTAACTTAGCTTATGAAAAGATACAAAGCATATTAAAACAAACAGGCGTATATAAAGTAGTTATAGTATCAGCCTCCGATTCCATGCCTAAGCTATTAAAGCTTGGCTATAATCTTACGCAAGGAAGAAAGATATTATCACCTAAGAAAAGTGAAGAATTTATCTATTGGCATGAATTTATGGAAAAGGGTAAAAGATACTATGAAGATGTTTTAGTTAAAACGACTAAAGATCAAGATGCTGTTATTCTTCATAGTGGGGGAACAACAGGGACTCCTAAAAACATTGTTTTAACTAATGGTAATGTTAATGCTATTATTGAGCAAGTTAAGATAATGGTTCCCAATATTACAGCCGATGATAAGATGCTTTCAATTTTACCATTATTTCACTGCTTTGGCTTAGTGGTATGTATTCATTGTCCTCTTTGTTTAAATGCTACCGCAATACTCATTCCCCAGTTTGATGCTAAAAGATTTGATAAACTCCTTGTTAAATATAATCCAACTGTTCTTCCTGGTGTTCCCACTTTATTTGAAGCTTTAGTATCTAATCCACATATGGATAAAGTAAATCTTGCTAAATTAAAATATGTTATATCCGGAGGTGATACACTACCTCCTGCTAAAAACGAAATGGTAAATAAATTTTTACAAGAACATAACTGTAATACTCATGTTATCCAAGGTTATGGTATGACGGAAACAACGGGACCAGTTACCTTAAGCTCTTTAGGAGCGGATGTATCAGGAAGTGTAGGTATACCCCTTCCAGGTAATGATCTTAAGATAATAGATCCTGATACTAAAGAAGAATGTGAAATAGGTCAAACTGGTGAGATTTGTGTAAGTGGTCCAACCGTTATGAAAGGCTATCTTGATAACATTAAAGAAACTAATGAAATGTTAGAAAAAGATAAAAAGGGTAAGATCTGGATTCATACGGGAGATTTAGGTTATATAAATGAAAATGGTATTCTATTCTTTGCTCAAAGACTTAAAAGAATGCTTATAGTATCCGGTTATAATGTTTATCCATCCCATATTGAAGATGTTATATTAAAACATCCTTATGTTTTAAACTGTGGCGTTATTGGAGTACCTCATCCTTATAAAGTTCAAATTCCTAAAGCTTATATTGTTTTAAATCCCGATGTAAAAGACTGTGCTAAAGTAAGAAATGAAATTAAAGAATATTGTGAAAAGAACTTAGCAAGATATATGCTTCCTAAAGAATATGTTTATAGAGAATCACTTCCTAAAACAATGATTGGTAAAGTTAATTATAGGGAACTTGAAGAAGAAAATAAGTCCCATTAATTAATAGGTTATTTTAAAATTTCATATACTATATTGACTATCATTAGTCATGAGGAGGTATATGGAATTTTTATTATTTCCTAAGAAAACATATTATTTAACTCAAGGGTATGGTCCTATTTCCTATTCCCATCAAGGAAGATATGCTTTAGATGTATCAGCAGCAGGAGGTGGCTCTAGAGCAGTATATGCTCCATTTACAGGATATGTTGCTCAAGTTTATGTTAATCCCTTAGATGCTTATACAATCTGGCTTGTATCAGATGAAAAGGTCTTATGTGCGGATAATAAACCTCACTATGTCGTGATGCAAATAGGTCATCCAAGTGAAATTGCCGATTTCAAAGTGGGAGACAAATTCAAACAAGGTCAGTTTCTAATGAATGATGGTAAAACTGGTCAAGCCACAGGCGAACATATTGATTTAGAAATAGCGGTATATGATCGTAAAGAAGATATAAGAGTAGGCTTTTACCAAAACTCATATGGGGTATATGGTCTTATTAATGCGGTAGCTCCTACGAAATATTTAGTACTAGCTAATGATACTAAAGTACTAAATGATGTTTATGATGGTATAACTTATGCTATAAAGACGGAAAGTGAAGTTATAAACCTAGAATATAATACCGGTGTTTATAGAACCCTAGATAATATTAGAGTAAGAACAGGTCCTGGTATTAATTATCCTCAAAAAAGGGTAGAATGTTTAACTAAAGACGGGCAAAAGAATGCTACTAGCACAAATCCTTTAGCTCCAGCATTTTATAAAACCGGTACCTTATTTGATGCACTAGAAATATATATTATGAATGATGAGGTATGGGCTAGGACTTATAGTGGATATGTTAATATAATTTATAAGAATGAAGTTAATTGTGAAAAAATTTAGAAATTTATTTAAAGCCATTTTTATGCCAAAAAGTGGCTTTTTTATGTCTATTTTTATATAGGAAAATGCTTTTGAAACCCTTGACTTTATATATATATATATATATATAATGGACTTATAAAATAAAGGAAGGAGGATATTTTCCAAACAAATATTTTAAGAAAGGGAGATTGATAATATGAAGAAATTAAAATTATTTGTTGTAAGCATGCTTGCAATGGGATTATCAATTGGTGCAGTTAGTGCAGCAGCTGTTGATAGACCTGCATATGCAAACGCAGATCAAGAATGCATCGTTGATAATGTAAATGATTTAGAAGCCGCTATTTCTGCCAAATGGAATAATAATAAAAAATCTTGCCAAGATATAATTCTTAAATCCGGATCGAATATTACTCTAGATAGAGACCTTGTGTTTAATGGCGATGGAGACCTTGAGGCTAAAGAAGGAGACATTGTTTTAGATTTAAATGGTCACACAATAACATTTACTAATGATAATAGCTTTTCTATTGAAGATGTAGCTAACGTTGAATTAAAGAATGGTACTATAGTATCAGAATCTACTGGACTTTCAGCAATTTATGTTTTTCAAGGGGCATCCTTAAAAACATCTAAATTAACTATTAATGTCACTGCAGGATACTCTGACGAGATAGAAGAAGATTCAAGCGCTATTACTGTTAAAACTAGTTACAAGTGATGATACTGTTATAAGTGTTCCATATGGACATGGTTTATTAGTATCTAGTCAAGTTCAAATAACCTTAAATGGAACTTGGAATACAGGATTATCAGTTATCGCGGATGATTCGGATACTGCTCCAACTAAAACCACTTATGTAACTTTTGAAGGCGGAAGTTATACTGCAAATTCAGGAATAACAATTCCTATTACTAAAGGAAATTGGATATTTAACGGCGGAACATTTATTGCTAATAATAATGACGCTTTACATATAAATGCAATACCTACAAAAAAGGATGGTACTAAAAATTATGAAGCATTATCAGTAAAGGTTAATGATGGAATCTTTGAAACAAAGAGCAATATGCATAAGGCAGTTCATTCTGATGACTTGTATAATATCATCTATGGTGGAGAATTTATAGATCAATATGCATTTAATTCAGAATATTTAGCAGAAGGTTATAAAACTTATGTTGAAAATGGAGTTACTTATGTTGGATTAGAATCACTTGTAAAAGTTACTGCTCCTACAAATGGTACGGTTACTGCTGATAAAGAAAATGCTATAACTGGTCAAACAGTTACAGTAACATTAGAACCTGATGAAGGTTATGTACTAGGCGAAATTACAATAGTTGATAAAGATGGTAAGGCAGTAGAATATAGTAGAATTAATAATGTACTTACATTCGTAATGCCTGCTAACGAAGTAACTGTAACAGTTGCTTTTGAAGAAAAGGCTGATTATACTGCATTAGATGAAGCTTTAGCTAAAGCTATAGAAATTGATCCAACTGATTATACTGAAGAATCATATGCTGCATTAGCTGCTGCTATTGAAAAAGCATATGAATTAGATCCTGAATTATCTAAAGCTCATCAAGATGAAATTGACACTGTAACCGAGGAACTTAATACTGCAATTGCAGGACTAAAAGAAGTTACTGCTGAGTCAAATAAACCTGAAACTGAAATACCTAATACTTTAGATAGCATTCCTGTTTATTTAGCAGGTGGTGCTATAGCAATAGCTAGTCTAATAGCACTAGGTTACTCAATTAAAAAGAAACTTGAAGACTAGAGATTGATTTGAATCCTTTTCCTTTTATTAAACCCATTTCCTAATTGGAAATGGGATTTTTAATGACAAAAAGTTTACATTTTATAAGTCCCTCACATAGCCAAAAAACCTTGACAATATATATATATATATATATATAATGGACTTATAAAATAAAGGAAGGAGGATGCATTCCAAATATTATTTTAAGAAAGGAAGAAAGAAATATGAAGAAATTAAAATTATTCACAATGGCTATGATTGCAATGTTTGCAATGGTTGTTACTGTTAATGCTGCTACTATAACAGATTTAAAAGAAGATCCTTATAAAGATTCTGTTGAAGTAACTGAAGATGACGAAGTTACAACTATTAAACTACTTAAAACTGCAGAATTTAACTTAGAGGTAAAAGATGGCGAAAAAGTTGTTCTTGATTTAAATGGGCACACTTTAAATAACACTATTGAAGAAGGAAAATTACAAGTAGATTGTCCCACAATTAAAGTTGAAAAAAATGGTACTTTAACTATTAAAGATAGTGGTACAAGTGGAAGCATTACGAGAACAAAAGCATATCCTGAAAGCCAACTTCAACAAGCAATAATTGATAATTATGGCGAATTAAATTTAGAAGGCGGATTTATTTCACCACAAATTGCGTCTGTTTATGGTATTAGAAACTTAGCAGGAGCTACTATTAACGTTTCTGGTGGAAGAGTTTCAACATTATATGAAAAAAACTATGGCTTATGGAATGCAGGTACAGCTAATATAAGTGGTGGTCAATTTGATCAAAGTTATCAAGCTGATATGCCTGCTGTTGTAAATAGCCAAAATGCAAAAATGAATATTACAGGTGGAATATTTAGAGATATGACTGGCAAAAAAATTCAAACTGTAGCCCCTGTCACTGGCTCTGAAACTATTATTACAGGTGGTCAATTCGACCGTCAAGATCCAGAGACTTTTGTATCTGAACCACAAGATATGTCAGCATTTATACCTGATGGTTATATTGTTGATAGCTATGGTAAAGTTATGGTTAAGCCTGTAGAAATAACTCCTGAAATCCCTGGCGCTGATGACGTTGTAACAACTGATTCTGAAACAAGTGATGTATTAAAAGAATCATTACTTAATACTACTGATGAAGAATTAAAAGAGTTAATAGAAAACAATGATGTAACTGTTGTACTTGAAGCTAAAGAGACGACAGTAGATGATGATAAGAAGAAAGAATTTGCTGATGCTTTACCTGACGCAACAATATCTAAATATTTAGATATTAGTGTTTTGGTAAAAGCTGGTACGACAATTCGCAATTTACATGAATTAGATGAAGAAATTACTCTTACAGTTAAAGTGCCTGAAGATTTACCTGAAGTAAAAGAAGGCTATACAAGAGTATATTATATTTTAAGAGAACATGATGGTAAAGTTGAAGTTCTTAAAACAGTATTATCTGAAGATGGAACAGAATTAAGCTTTGCTACTGACAAGTTCTCTACCTATGCACTTGCATATGAAGATCAAGCAAATGCTGGAACTACATCTAACCCTGATACAGTAGATAGTATTGGTAGTTATTTAATATTAAGTGCTATTGCTTGTACTGGATTAGTAGCTTTAGGTTATTCAATTAAAAAGAAATTTGAAAATTAATATTTTATAGGTAATCCTTTTCCTTTTATTAAACCCATTTTCTAATAGAAAATGGGATTTTTTTGTGTTAAAGAATATAAATGTTATAGATGATTTTATTTACTCCAATAAGCTTCCAAAACCCTTGACAATATATATATATATATAATGGACTTATAAAATAAAGGAAGGAGGATACGTTCCAAAAAATATTTTAAGAAAGGAAGAATGATAAAATGAAAAATTTAAAATTATTTTTGACGGGCATGCTTGCTTCATGTGTAGCAGTAGCTGGTGTTAATGCTGCAAACGTAAATGGTGGCGTTTGTACCGCAGCTAATAAAAGTGATTTCAAAGACTGTTTAACTGATAGCTTTGCACGTGTTATTAAAGTTACTGGTAATTTTGATCTTGATGAAAATATTACTGTAGACAATAGAAGAATTGTTGTTGATAGTAGTCAAACGCTAACAGTATCTGGAAAATTAACTTTAACTAACTTTGCGGTTAGAGAAGATGCTGATGCATACGTTACAGGTTCTGGTGATATTCAAAATAACAAACTTATTAATGTTTTGCTGGATACTAATGCTAAATTAGTTGTTACAGGTGAGTTAGATGCTAGGACTTCTGGCGGAAATACTATTGCTATTAGTAAGAGAAGCGAAAAAGGATGGAATACTAACGAAGGTACTCTTGAAGTAGATGGTGGAAAGGTTTCTATTTCTGGGTATGGACACACCGCTTTACGTACTAATGCTGTTGTCATTAAAAATGGCGGAAATGTAGAAGTTTCTAATTGTGCTGGTGCTGCAAATATTGGAAATATGATTGTATCTGAAAATAGTGAATATTATTCTCATGATAACGATCGTGGTTTAACTACAGCTAATGGCTTAACTGCTGAAGATAATGCTAAAATAACTGTAGTAAATAACAAATATTCAGGAATTTTTACTAGTGGTACTATAAGCGACAATGCTGTTGTTACTAGTAATAATAACGGTACAGATGGAGACATCGGTGTTACTGGTACAGGAATAGAACTTTCAGGAAACGCTACTTTAAATGCAGGAAACGTTACTGTTCCTTATAGCTCTGCTAAATTAACAGTTGCTACTGGTAGTGGCAATAATGTTAAGCTAAATGTAGAACAATTTGCTAAGGGATCATTTGATGCTCCTACATCTGGATTAACAGGCGTTGTGCATGTTGATAATAAGTATTATGTATATACTTTAGATAATGGTAAAACTGTAGAAGTTGGTACCAATACTGGTGATGGTGTCATCAAAGTATTCAACTATACAGGAAAAGAAATAAGTGTTACTACTCCTGATTCTACTCATGTTGAAAAAATAGCTGGCGCTGACAAGATAATTTACTTTGTTACTTTAACTGTTGATGGTAAAGACGATAAAGTAAGTCTATTTAAAGGTCAAACTTTTGGAGAATTATCTGAAACTGGTAAAGCTAAATTAGATGCAATGTTAAATGTAGAAGGTCAACATATTAATAACTATTATGATACAAAAGAAGTAAAACTAGTTGATTCTTCTGCATTTGCTGAAAATACAAAAATACATGCTACACATTTTATAATATTAAGTATTGGTAATTATGAAATTTGGGTTAATCCTGGTACATCTTTAAGTGATTTAACTGGAGAAGACCTAGAAAAACTTGAAACTATCAAAACTGGTTCTGATAGAAAATTTATGTATTTTGCCGTAAATGGAAAAGCAATATCTGAAGAAGATACTAAATTCAATGCAGATACAACAATACTAGTATTATATGAAGGTGATGAAGCACCAGTTGTTCCTGATACTCCAGAAAATCAACCTACTAAACCTGATGATCAACCTGCAGAATCAACTCCAGGAAGTGGTTCTGAAACAGAAGGAAACCCAAATACATTAGATAGTCTACCTCTTTACTTAATTGGTGGAGCTGTTGCTGTATTAGGTGTTGCAGGCTTAGGATATTCAATTAAAAAGAAATTCGAAAATTAATATTTTTGAATAAATCCTTTTCCTTTTATTTAACCTAT
>CANRMZ010000016.1 GCA_947631885.1 uncultured Bacilli bacterium | reverse complement strand
AGGTCCAATCATTATATAAATAGATATTATCATACTTTGTAAAATCAATTTTACAGTTATTTTCAAATAATTTAGTCATTTGATTTGTCCTAAAAGGCTTTGTTTCAATTTTTTTTGTTAAAAATTCTTTGGAAATAAGTTCAATATTAATTTTGTAAATTTTAGTAAACAATTTAGATTCTTTTAGTTTTTTATACAATTTTTCATATTCAGGAATTGTGCTTTCTAGTACAATTGAAACATCATTATTTTTCTTATCAAAAGTTATTTATATGAAAGCACCTTGGGAAGTAAATGCTATACCAGTTATCGATGGAGTATCACCTTTAAGAAGTTTTATATTCCTAATGACAAGTAAAATATTTATATCAATCGTTCTTTTATGGTTTGTTAATGTCTTTAAATATGCATTTTATCTATGCCATAAAAACACGATGAATAATGCTAAATTTGCTAAGATTAATAAAATCTTTAATATTGTATATTTTATTCTTGCGTGTATTATTCTCATTTTACCTATTGAATACATTGTTTCTGAATCAAGTGGTATTGTATCTGGAGCTGCTACTAACTTTGCTATGCCTTGTATTATGTTCTGTCTTGCCGGGATTTTATTTTATACTGCTAAAAACTTTAAGAAAATTGATATTAAAAAGAGTATGCCTTTAATAATATTAATTGTCTTGATGATTGCTGGTGTATTTGTTCAAATGGTATATCCAGAATTATTAGTATTTAATACAATCATTACCTTTATAACTATCTTTATGTATCATACAATAGAGAATCCTGATTTAAAGATTATCAATGAATTATATCGTAATAAAGAATTAGTAGAACAAAACTATGAAGATAAATATAATTTCTTATTTGAAATTACGGGAGAAGCTCGTAAACCTCTTGCGGATATAACTAAATTATGTAATGAACTTAAAAATGAAGAAGATCCTGTTATAATTCAAAAGGGTATTACTCTTGTTAATAATATGGTATCTCAACTTAATTTTACAATTAATAATATCTTAGATATCTCAATGATGGATGCTCATAAGATTAAATTTATTGATACTAAATATGATTTAGGAAAATTCTGTGATGATATCGTAACCCAAATTAAAGCTAATATAGATAGTGGTATTGCCCTTAAAGTATCACTTCCTAATAATATGCCTATATTATATGGTGATTATCTTAAACTAAGACAAATTCTATACTCTTTGATTATTACTCCTGCTAGAGATAAAAAGAATACCGTAATCCAATTTAAGGTTGATTTAATTGAAAGATTTGATTGCTGTAGAGTTATATTTACCATTATTGCGGATAAGAGTAATATATCTATTGAAGATATTAATAATATCCTAAGTGCTACGGGTGAGTTTAGCCAAAATGATTTATATAATCTTGAAAAGAAAGAACTTGATATGGTTTTATGCCAAAAGGTTATCAAGATTATGGGTGGTAATCTTATGATTAAATCTAATAAGAGTGGTATGGAGATAAAACTTGTTATTGATCAAAAGAATTATGAAGATGATAATGAAAATCTCTTAAGCAAGTATTTAGATGATTTAAATGATCGAAAAAAAGTATTAGTTATTTCTCAAGATAAGCAAATAGCCGATACAATGAAGAAGTACTTTAATAAAAATAATTACACTTTATATCGTTATTTATATGGTAAAGATGCTTTAGATCGTATTAAAGCTGGTAGAAAGTTCGATTATATATTTATTTCTGATACTATGGATAAAATGAGTGGACTAGAAGTGTTAAAAGAACTTAAGAATATCGAAGGATTTAATACTCCAGTAGTCGTAATGATTAATAAGAGTAATGAACATCTAGGTAAGCATTATTTAGAAGAAGGATTTACAAACTATATCATTACTGATGATTTAATAAATAATTTAGATGAATTATTAAAGCTTTAGGAAACGTTTTGTTTCCTTTTATATATTTGATATGTTATAATTAGATAGAATAAAGAGGTGTTAGCAAAGATGTTTGGCAAGATATTATATATAAGTGATAATGTAGCTCATGTACAAAACTTAAACTCTGGTAATGAAACAGCCGATTTAATGAATTTGCATGTCATTTTTGAAAGCAATGATCAAAGAATACTGGGAGAAATTACCGAAATAGATGCTGAAACTATTAAGATTCGTTTCTTGGGTGAATATCAAAATGGTAGATATGTAAATGGTGTTTTAAGAAAGCCTTTATTATCATCTACTATTAGAGTTATCAATACCGATGAACTTCTTGCCTTAGTGGGGGAGTATAGCCAAGATAGTTTTGTTTTAGGCCAAAGTGCAATATATAAGCAATTTACAGTATGTCCTAATATTAACGATTTGTTTTCTAACCATTTATGTATCTTTGGTAACTCTGGTTCTGGTAAATCATGTGGGGTATCAAGAATCATTCAAAATATCTTTCAAAACAAATATGCTGCTGCTAAAAACGCTAACTTCTTTTTCTTTGATGCTTATGGTGAATATAAGAATGCTTTTTGTAAGTTACAAGAAATAAATAATGAATATTCATATAAATTTATTACGACTAACCCTCAAGAGGAAAGTGATGAAAGATTAGCTATTCCTGTTAATTTGCTTACTCTTGATGACTATGCGCTTTTATTACAAGCTAATACTCATACCCAACTTCCTATTTTGGAAAAGACTCTAAAACTAGCTAGAATATTTGCAACTGACACGGAAGAAAGCCATAGCTATAAAAACCATCTTATTGCTAAAGCTTTAATAGCTATTTTGTTTAGTAGTGAGACTACTGCGCAAAAGAAAAATGAAATATTTACAATAATTGAAACTTGTCATACTCCTGAATTTAATTTTGATACAACTATTCAAGGACTTGGTTATACGCGAAGCTTTAGTGAATGTTTTGAAATAGATTCTAATGGTTATTTTGGTGAATCAGTTTTAATTACGGAATATATTCTAAGTTTTGTTAATGAAGACTTAGAGAACCTTGAACCTGATCCAGAGGCTTATTATACTTTGAAAGATTATTCTAAAGCCTTAGAGTTCTGTCTTATTGGTGAAGGATTCTTACATAATGATACATTAGTAGATGAAGCTTCAATCTTAAGAGTAAGAATTAACACTATTGCAAATGGCATAGTAGGTACTTACTTTGTGGGTGATAAATATGTATCTAATACCGAGTTTATTGATAATCTAAAGAGTATAAATGGTCGTAAAGCTCAAATAATTAATATTAACCTTGAGGATATTGATGATGTTTATGCTAAAGTAATCGTTAAGATATTCTCTAAATTCTTATTCGAATATGCTAAAGGTTTAAAAGATAGAGCATCAATGCCATTTCACTTATTTTTGGAAGAAGCCCATAGATATATTCAAAAAGATACTGATACTTTCTTACTAGGATATAATATCTTTGATCGTATAGCTAAGGAAGGTCGTAAATATGGCGTTTTACTTGATATTATTTCGCAAAGACCTGTTGAAATATCTGAAACAGTTATTGCTCAATGTTCTAATTTCTTAATCTTTAAAATGACCCACCCACTTGATATTAAGTACATTGAAGAAATGCTTCCTAATATGTCATCAGATGTCATGGAAAAATTAAAGACATTGCAACCAGGTACTTGCGTTGCCTTTGGTA
The DNA here is from genome assembly GCA_947631885.1 of uncultured Bacilli bacterium. Taxonomy (GTDB): domain Bacteria; phylum Bacillota_I; class Bacilli_A; order RF39; family UBA660; genus UBA6448. The sequence goes on along the minus strand of CANRMZ010000016.1, from coordinate 9,453 downwards.
CAGCCTTTAAGATACCAATGATATGTCGTTTAGAGATGCCTAATCCAACACCTTATTCATCAAGCTGTGATGTAAGTAATTGCTGGCATCAAAATATAACGGTAGTTGATACTACTAGCACTCAAAATAATATGCCAAATGTTGAAGAACCACCAGTGAATCCTAATAGTGAGTTTACAAGTACAGTTGTAAATGTACCAGGTGTAACTGATGCGTCCATGTCAAATTCTTGAAATACTATTTTATAAATAATATATCCATGTTATAATTAAATTACCTAGATTGAGGTTTATAGTTTCATAAAACCGACAATGATAGATATAGGGGAATCTGATTGATTTATGGTGTAGAAGACTTATCCAGTAAGTGAATAAGGATCCTAAAGTAAATCATGTGATGCCCACCTGCGTTAGGCGGGATTTTATCATACATAAACCACTCTAGGTTTTTATTTAGGTCAAAATATGTACGAAAGATTATATGATATATTTAGTGAGGATAGTATAAATAAATTACATAAAGCCAATATCCTACTTGCCGGTGTCGGCGGAGTTGGCTCTTTTTGCTTTGAGGCTTTAATCCGAAGTGGCATTCAAAATATTACGATTATTGATTTTGATGTATATGAAGAAAGTAATCTAAATAGACAACTTCATAGTAATAAAAATAATATTGGCAAGAAAAAAGTTAGTGTTTTAAAAGAATATGCTCTTAATATTAATCCGGATATTAAAGTAAATGCAATAGATGATTATTTAAATGAAGATAGTAATATTGATATAACAGCATATGATTATATTATTGATGCTGTAGATAGTATTAATGCTAAGTGTTTATTAATTAAATTGGCTTCTGAAAATAACAAGAAAATTATTTCTTCTATGGGCATTGCTAAAAGATTAGAACCTAGTATGCTTATGGTTACCACTTTAGATAAGACATATAGTGATCCCTTAGCTAAAAAACTCAGATATGAAGTCAAAAAAAGGGGACTTAGTGATAAAATAAAAGTTGTATTTTCTAAAGAAGCACCTGTTAAATGCGAAAAATTAGGCTCATACATGATTGCTACGGCCTATGCAGGGCTTTTGCTTGCTGATACAGTTATAAAGGATATTATACATGAATGATATAGAAACAATTAAAAACCCGGATTTTTTAAAGAAACTTAATAATGATGAACTTACAAATCTTGCTCAAGATATAAGAGATTTTATTATAGAAAATGTATCTAAAACAGGAGGCCATTTATCTTCCAATCTTGGGGTTGTGGATTTAACGATAGCTCTTCTTAAAGTATTTGATGCTGAAAAAGATGTTATTTTATTTGATGTCGGACATCAAGCTTATACTTATAAGATTCTGACAGGAAGAGCTAAAGAATTTAGTAAATTAAGACAAAAAGATGGGTTATGTGGTTTTGAATCTTTAAAAGAAAGTAAGTATGATCATTATGAAACTGGTCATAGTGGCACTTCCATAAGCGCTGGTATTGGTTATGCTATAGCTGGTCAAATGGATGGCAAGAAAAGATGCGTTATATCTATTATTGGTGATGGCTCTTTTTCTAATGGGCTTGCATATGAAGCTCTTAACCATTTAGGAGATTTAAATGTTAAACAAATAATTATCTTAAATGATAATCAAATGAGTATTTCACCAAATGTTGGTGCCTTACATAATCTTTTAGATAATATAAGAAGTGCTAAAGGCTATAATAACGTTAAAAAAGATGCCAAAATGACGCTTAAAAAGACTAAACTGGGTAAAGTAATATATAAAAGATTAGATAGTATTAAGAACACTTTAAAAAGAATACATGTTAAACAGGGTGCCATGTTTGAAGACTTAGGCATTAAATATTATGGTCCTATCAATGGCCATGAATATAAAGATTTACTTAAATATTTAAATATTGCTAAAAACTCTGATGGACCGGTTATACTGCATGTTATTACCAAAAAAGGTTATGGCTATGAATATGCTGAAAAAGATACGACGGGGAAATATCATGGTATATCTTCTTTTGATATTGAAACGGGAGAAGTAAAAAATAAAACTAATCTGCCATCTTATAGTGAAATAGTTAGCTCATATGTATATAATTATGCGAGAAAAGATAAAGACATCATATGTATTACACCAGGTATGTGCTATGGGTCTAAGCTTGAGGTTATTAAAGATAAACTACCTAAACAATATATAGATGTCGGAATTTGTGAAGAACATGCTTTAGTAATGGCTAATACTCTTGCAATCGCTGGTAAAAAGCCTTTTGTATTTATTTATTCTACCTTTATGCAAAGAGGTATTGATGCGGTTATTCATGATATTGCGCGTTGCCAAAGTAATGTTACTATTTTAATCGATAGGGCAGGGTTTGTTCCCGCGGATGGTTCATCACATCAAGGTCTTTTTGATATTCCATTACTTTATTGCATACCTAATGTTGTTATATCCCAACCAAAAGACGCTAAAGAAGCTAATGATTTAATAAAAACATCTTTAGAAAGTGGCGGACCATTTGTCATAAGATTTCCTAAAGAAAATATTAAGTATGACTACAATAGTCCTAAGACGCTTGAAATAGGTTCATGGGAAGAAGTAAAGGATGGTAAAGATGTAGTTATCATAAGTTATGGTTCATTTTTAAATAAGGCTTTAAATGTTGCCGAGAAACTTGCTAAAGATAACGTTGATGCTAAAGTAATAAATGCTAGATTTATAAAACCATATGATCAAAAAATGTTTAATAGCTTAATGAAATTAAATATTCCCATTATAGTATACGAAGAAAGCTTAAAATTAGGCTCTCTAGGAAGCGTTTTAGCAATGGCCGCCCAAGAACATGGTTTTAATAAATTATCGATTATGGCCGCGGATGATACCTTTTATGAAACGGCATCTAGAGAAGAATTAATGAAAAAATCTCATCTTACGGAAGAAGATTTATATGCATATATAAAAAGAAGACTGCGCTAAACAGTCTTTTTTAGTTTTATTCTTTATTAATAAGGAAATCGGCAAGTAGATGTGGATCTTTTTTACCATCGACAATATCATTAATTAAGAAGATAAGAGGGATATCAATATTCTTACTATTTAATAAATTAATAATTGTCTTTAAAGTATAATATCCTTCGACAGTAGTATTATCTAAGTATTTTTCTACTTCATTATGATCTTTACTGCTACCAATTATATAACCAAAAGAGTAATTACGGCTTTTCTTAGACATACTAGTCATTAATAAATCACCAACTCCTGCGAAAGATAAAACCGTTCTGCCTTTACCTTTTAAAAGCCTAATTAAATGCTTTATATCATGAAGTGATTCATTAATTAAGAAAGCTTGAGTACTTTCACCATAACCTAGACCTGCGAGAATACCTGATGCTATAGCTATAATATTTTTTACGCTACCACATATTTGAATACCAATTAAATCACTAGACTTACGTAGTTTAAGAGTAGGTCCACTTAAAGCTTTTATTATTGTCTCAATGGTTTTTTTATTAGTTCCTGCAATAGCTAAAGCAACCGGTTCATTATTTATAACATCTATAGCAAAAGTAGGGCCGGAGATAACTGCAACGTTTTTGGTAGGAAGTATTTCCTTGATAATATTAGAAAGAAGCTTACCACTTTTTTCTTCAATACCTTTACTGGCAATACATACAGGTGTATCTTTTTCAAAAAAAGGTAGCATATCTTTAGCCACACTAGATACATATTTGGAACAGCAGGTAATAAATATTATATCGGGCTTAACTAAAGCATCTTGCATTGAGCCAATTACTTTTATATTACTTGGTAAGTCATAAGAAGCCACTAATGACTTTAACTGTTTAGTTTCATTGTATTCCTTTATTTTATCTTTGCTTTCACTCCACATAGTTATATCATGATTCTTTTTAGCTAAACAGCTAGCAATGGCAAGACCGTATACGCCAGTACCAATTAAACTTATTTTCATTTTTTTCCAGTCCTTTCTTTATATATTTTATTTAAGTTATTTTCTACATTATTATCTTTAGGAATATAATATTTATGATCTTTTATATCATCAGGTAAATATTGTTGTACTACATAACTATTAAAGTATTCATGAGGATATTTATAATCTTTTGAGTTAGTCTTAATATGATTAGGAATCTTCTTACCATGTCCCATATTAATGTCTTCCATAGCTCGATTTAAAGCCATATTAGTGCTATTGCTTTTCGGAGACAATGCCATTTCACAAACGATGTAGGCAAGGGGAATTTGGGCTTCCGGAAGGCCTACTCTTTCCGCAGCATTAATAGCACTATCAAGTCTTGGCCCAATACCGGGATTAGCAAGGCCAATATCCTCATACGCAATAACGGATAATCTTCTTTCAATCGAATCTAAATCACCCATTGTAAGAAGCCTAGCTAGATAATAAATACTAGCATCAACATCAGAACCACGAATAGACTTTTGTAATGCCGAAAGCATATCATAATAAGCATCGTCGTTACCGTCAAGATAAAGATTTGGTTTACTATTTATATCTTTTAAAACATCAATTGTAATTTTGTGATCTTTACTACTGTAATATGCTATTTCTAAAAGATTTATAGCACTTCTTAAATCACCACAAGCATAAGAAGCAATATATTTGGCGGCATCTTTCGTAAGCGTAGCATTATCAAGCATTTTAATAGCTTTATTAAGTCCTTTGATAATGTCGGATTCCGTTAGCTCATGAAGCTCAAATACTTGGCAGCGACTGCGAATAGCCGGATTTACTTTCATATAAGGATTTGAGGTTGTAAGACCAATTAATATTACTGAACCATTTTCTACATAGGGAAGAAGAATATCTTGTTTATCTTTATTCATTCGATGTATTTCATCAATGATTAGTACTATTTCTTCAAAACCTTTGGATTTGGCAATGGCATTTTCAAAATCCGCTTTATTATTAATAACAGCATTTAAAAAGACAACTTCTTTATCTATTTCTTTAGCAATAACTCTAGCAAGTGAAGTTTTACCAGTTCCTGGTCTACCATATAGTATTAAAGAAACCATCTTATTATTTTCAATAAGATTACGTATGATTTTCCCTTTACCTACTAAATGGTCTTGGCCTAAAATATCATCTAAAGTTTGTGGTCGTAATTTATCTGCTAAAATATCCATTTCTTACCTCGTGATTGTATTATAACACAATTGACTTTAATAAGATATGGGTGGTAAAATACTAGACATGTAGGGGAGGTTTATATGGATATTAATGATCTTGGTAATGTTATCATGAGTAGTGTCAAAAACTATATTGCTACAAAATATTTCAGCCAAGCGAAAACTGATGATACTTATTATGATGCCTATGATTATGAAGGAAATCCTGTAACCATAAATATGTTTATATTTAGTGCCTCTGTTATGTATAAATCTTTAAAATCTGTAGTTAATTATCAATTTTTAAAACATGTTGGTGAGATTTTAACTTATTATAAGTTCGAAGCTTGTGAAGATGGGAGCCTAAATGTTATCCATGGCCGTAGTGTAAGATGCAAAGATGAATCGTTTATGCTAATGGTTAGGGGTGCCAATGTGAGATACGTTACAAATGGTATAGTACCAGAAAAAGTAGTGGCATGGCCACATCCGTATTATGGTCTTTCATATGAAGATACTTTAAAATTATTAGAAAGAAATGGTAAAATTGAAGTTGCACCAGTAGAACCCGAGTTTGCCGAATGCGTTACTGCCGAAGATATCCATGCCGAAATGGAAAACTTGGCCGCTAATGTTTCTAATAAACTTAATGTCGAACCATCTAGATAATTTTCGATTATCTAGATTTTTTTTGCTATAATTAATGTAGAGATGATAATATGGATAATGAATATATAAATAAATATTTAGATTATTTAAAATATGAAAGAAAACTTTCTAATAATACATATGAGTCTTATCGCTATAATTTAGAAAAATTTAGTGACTTTTTTAAAGGTAAAAACTTATTAAAATTAGAAACTGATGAAATAAGAGATTTTTTATATGATGATAATGTAACTGCTAAAACAAGAGCTCATTATCTAACGGTAATTAATTCATTTTATAATTTCCTTTTTGAAAATGATCTGATTTTAAAAACACCTACTAGTACGATTAAACTTCCTAAACTAGAAAAGAAATTACCTGAATTTTTGACTATCGAGGAAGTAGATAAACTTTTAAATATTAATCCTATGAAACCTACGGATTATCGTAATGTTGCGATGCTAGAAACTTTATATGCAACAGGTCTTAGAGTAAGTGAGCTCGTAGGGCTTGAAATAAGTAACATCGATTTTGATGAATGTACAATAAGAGTCTTTGGTAAAGGCAGTAAAGAAAGAATTGTTCCCATGAATGATTCTGCTAAAAATGCTTTAAGAATATATATTGATGAATATCGCGATTTTCTATTAAAAGATAAAAGCAGTTCGTATGTTTTTATAAATAATTTAGGAACTAAAATAACTAGACAAGGATTTTTTAAAATCCTAAAAAAAATATGCCGAGAAAACGGTATTGATAAACACGTTTCTCCGCATACTTTAAGACACTCTTTTGCTACCCATTTACTTAATAATGGAGCAGATTTAAGAGTTATTCAAGAACTTCTTGGCCATAGTAATATTACTACTACTGAAATCTATTCACATGTATCTAATCAAAAGGTACATAGTGATTATGAATTCCATCCAAGAAATGATCGAGAATAATTAATTATTTTGCGCTTGATTTAGCATTGCTTCTGGCATTTGATCTAGCGTTTGAGTTAGCTCTAGCATTAGAATTGGCTCTTGCATTAGAGTTAGCTCTAGCGTTACAGCTAGAATTTGCTCTAGCTTTTGCTCCAGCAGCATTAGCGCGTGCTTTACTATTACTCATATTACCTCCTACAAATAGTATGGATAATATGAAAGAATATATCATGGAAATAATTGGAACTTTGCATTATTTAATTGCTAAAGTAACTTCATCGTTTTCATCTAGCTCGGAATTACCAAATACTTCCTCGGAACGAACTAAAAAATCATCATGGAAATAAGTTACACTATTAATCCATATATTCATCGTTTCGCTATAACTTGCTAGGGTAGGGTCATTAGGATTATTATTAATCTTATATATTAAAGACCTATCTCCGTACACGTATAGACCTGCAAGTTCATAAATACTTTGTAAGTCAAAATTTTCATATCTTTTCAAGTTACGACAATGGGCAATAATGCCGGCTTCAGGACTAATATAAGTGTAGAACCCATCAGTTCCTCTTAAACCCCCAAAGTTATTAATAGTGGTCGAAATATTACTTGTAAGTCTTCCTGTTTCAAGATAAGTAATACTTAAAAGCCAATTTTTATCTACATTTAATAAGTCACATACATGGCCAAAGAACTCTTCAAAAGTTTGACCATTACTTAAAACTTTATCACTAGGAAGGGCAGTTACACTCGAATCTATTACAAAGTCTGCTGGTGTAAAACCATAATCACTTAAGGAAACATTTAAGCCATCACGATTTAATTCATGGACGAAAATCATGCAAGCAGCTTCAGGATTATCAATGTCATAAGCATCAGTACCAAGAATATCTTCGAAGGCTAAAGTATAGTTGTTTGTTACTTGTCTTGCAAAATCAATAACTTTATCGGCATCTAAATGGAAGTACTCAGCATAAGTTTCAAGGTATTCATCATAGATGTTTTCTTCTTCATCAAGACTTTCTTCTTCCTCAGTATTTAAACCATTATCTAAAAAGTCCTCTAAGTGTAGATAACTTCTATCAAATGGATATAATTTAAATGGGAATCCATTAGGTGTTAAGTTATTATGACTTATGTTATTAAAGTCCGTAAATAATTCACTAGCATCTGGCGTATCAGTCATTGAGATAGAGTAGGCATCTTGATCTACATTATCCTCAGCTTTTTGATTAGCTTTAGATGAGAATAGACCATATGAGGCAATAATGGCTACTAAAGTAATAGCAATACCGACAGTTGTTGCTCGGTCATGAAATAAACTAGCAAAGTTAAAGGCTTTCTTCTCTTTTTTAGGTGTTTTTTTAATTCGAGTTTTATTACCATAGGCATCAGTTTCAATGATTGTATAGCCTTTAGTTTTTTTAACTCTTGCCATATCTTTTCTTAAAGCCTTAAGATATTTACTTTTTAATAATCTTTCATCATTCATAATAGCAATTAAAGTAGCTTCAGACTTAAGTCTTCTTTTACTTCTTAAGATAATTGCTTTATCATTTACTGTTAATGTGTAGCCTTTATCGATAAAATTTTTTATTGTCTTTTTATATTCTTTATAGCTTTTGGTATTAATTTCATTTTCGTTTATTTCAGCGAAAAGAAAACTATTACCTTTTCTAAATATTATAAAATTTTTAGGCATTTATTTCTCCTTGATTAATTTTATTCATAAGAAAGTTAGTAATGAATTGCCATTCTTCTTTTGAGGCAACATCATAAACTCTTATGGTATTATTTTCTTTTGGTTCATATTTACCTACTAAGATATTTGTTTTATCGTTTATAGAATCTTTTTTGGCATAGGCTATATAATGATTATCATTATGATGGAAAACGGCTACAACTTTTCCTTCATGCATAATATTATTAGCATCCAAAAAGCTTATTTTCATATTAACCAAAACCCCTTTTTGTAACGAAATAAGCCGTTACAAGCTCTATATACTACCATAAAAGGGGAATTTTATCAAGTTATAGAAGGATTATGCATAATATTTAATATGAATATTAAATTAGCTTTAATCTTATCTTTATTAGCAGGGCTTTCAACTGTCCTTGGAGGACTCTTTATATTTTTACCTTTTAAAAAGGAAAATAAAGATAAGATTATTACATTTTCTTTAAGTTTTTCTTTAATTATAATGATAGGAGTTAGTATATTTGATTTAATACCTGAAGCAATAAAAGAAAGTAGTAATAGGATTCTTCTTTTAAGCCTTGTTTTACCCCTTTTAGGAGTTAGTTATGTAATTCTTAAGGTAATTTATCATCTTTTAAATAAAATTGATAATAAGCTATATAAATTAGGTATTTTATCAATGATAACTCTTATGATTCATAACTTTCCTGAAGGAATACTTACTTTTCTAAGTACTTATCTTGATACTAGTTAAGGCATTAAGTTAACTATAGCCATAGCTATGCATAATATTCCTGAGGGTATTGCTATAGCCGTCCCAATTTACTATGCAACAGGATCAAAGCTAAAGGCACTATCCAAAACTTTATTATCTGGCTTGGCAGAACCTTTAGGAGCAATAATTGCTTATATCTTTTTAGCAAGATTTATTACGCCATTTGCTATATCTATTATCTTAGTTATTGTCGCTGGCATAATGATTACCTTAGCTATTGAAGATATTTGACCTGAAGCTATTAG
>CANRMZ010000015.1 GCA_947631885.1 uncultured Bacilli bacterium | reverse complement strand
CTATGGTTATTTAAATAAAGATGGTTTCTTGTTTATAACGGGTAGAAAGAAAAACTTAATTATTCTTAGCAATGGCGAAAATATTTCTCCCGAAGTTATTGAAGCTAAGCTTGCAGAAGATGATGGGGTATGTGAGGTAGTAGTTACTAACGAAGGTAACCGTTTAGTAGCCCATATTTATCCCAATGAAGATTATCTTCAAAATCAAGAATACTTTGATAATTTAATAACTAAGTATAATAAAAATGTTCCTAAAAATCATCAACTTGCGTATGCTGTTTTAAGAACAACTGAATTTAAGAAGAATAATAATCGTAAGATTTTAAGAGATAAAATAATGGAGGAGTAAATATGAAAGATAAAGTAGTTTCAATTATTGCTGAAACAACAGGAATGGCAAAAGAAGATATTAAAGAAAGTTCTAATCTATTAACAGATCTAGAACTAGAAAGTTTAGATATTGTAACTTTAGTAGCAGAACTAGAAAAAGCAGTAGGAAAAGAGATACCTGATAAGGATATTAAAGAATTCCAAACCGTTCAAGATATCATAGATTATTTAGAAAAAAATGCTTAAGATTTATGAGTATAAAGATATATCTTCTAAGGAAGCTTTAAAAAAAACTTTAAAAAATTATAATATCAATAATATTGAATTGGTTTATAATGAATATGGCAAACCCTATTTAAAGGATAATGCTGTATATTTTAATATATCTCATACCAAGAATACCATCGTAATAGCAGTATCAGATACTGAGGTAGGAATAGATATTCAGTATAAGTGCTATAAACCAAGGGTAAAAGATAAATATTTTACTAAAAGTGAAATAGAATATATTGATAATGCCCTAGATAAAGAAGATGCCTTTACTAGAGTATGGGTAAAGAAAGAGGCTTATGTTAAAATGCTTGGCCAAGGCTTATCATATGGGCTTAGAAATGTTGATACAAATAGCTTAGATATTGATGTTCAAATGAAAGATAATCTTTATATGGCTGTGTGTCTTAAAAATAGTTAGGATGTGGTACATATTAATATTTTATATTGTGGTGATAAAAATATCGAAGATGGGTTAATTATCTCTATTTTGTCATTATTAAAACATAATGCTAATGCTTTTAACATTTATGTTTTAACGATGAAAATGGAAGGTCATGAACCTGTTTCCCAAAAGTGCATTGACACTTTAGATAAACTTTTAAAAGAAAAGAACTCTAAAAGTTCAATTAAGTTGATAGATGTAACAGACTTATTTAATAAAAATCAACCAACAGCAAATATGGAAACAAGATTTACTCCATATTGTATGCTTAGATTATATTGTGATTTAATACCGGAGATACCTGATAAGATATTATATCTAGATAATGATGTTGTATGTTATAACAATATTAAAGAGTTATACGATATCGATATAACTAATTATGAGTATGCCGGAGTTTTAGATTACTATGGTAGTCATTTCTTTAAAAGAAAATGGTTAAGAAGGACTTATGTTAATTCGGGAGTACTTCTTATGAATATAAAACTTATTAAGAAAACAGGTCTTTTAAAAAAGGCTCGTAAAAGATGTGCTTCAAGAAGAATGCTTTTGCCTGATCAAAGTGCTTTAAATAAAGTGGCTGTTTCTAAATTAATAATTGATACTAAATATAATGATCAACATAGAGTATGTCCTGATACGATATTTAGACACTTTAGTACAACATTTATCTTATTCCCAAGGATTAAGACGCAAAAAGTTAAACCTTGGCAAATAGATAGAATGCATGATATTTTAGAAACTTATGAATTTGATGATATTCTAGATGAATATTTGAAAATAAAGAAGAAAATGTAAAGAAAATAGCTTATTATTTGCTAATAATATTATTTTTGATAAACTATTGTATATGGTTAATAACCTTACAACAATTAGATTAAGGAGAACAAAATGAACAAAAATGTAGTACCAATTTTTTTCGCTATAGATTCGGGATACGCACCATATTTATCGGTTGCTATTGCTTCCCTTATAGATAATGCATCAAAAGATTACAATTATGATATTCATGTTGTATATGAATCAATTACGGAAGATTCAATTAGAAAGTTAAAAACGCTTGAAACTGATAATGCTAAGATTATTTTTACAGAAATGAAAGATGGGTTCAAGAGTATTATAGATAGCAAACAAAATTTATTAAAAAATGATTTCTTTAAATCATTAACTATTTATTTTAGAATCTTTATTCCTTTTATGTTTAAAGAATATGATAAAGCTATTTATATTGATAGTGATACTTGTATAGTGGGAGATATATCAGAACTTTATAACTATGATCTAAAAGATAATTTATTCGGTGGATGTAATGATATATCTTGTCAAGATAATGCCATATTATGTGAATATTTTAAAGAAAACGCGGGAGTTACAGTAGATAGATATATTAATTCCGGTGTTCTTTTAATGAACATGAAAAAGCTAAGAGAAGTTGATTTTCAAAGCCATTTCTTATACTTATTAAATAAATATCATTTTGATACAGTATGTCCTGATCAAGATTATATTAATGCTATGGCATGTGGCAAAATACTACCTCTTCCAAACGAATGGGATGCTATGCCTACAGGTGGTAAATTAGTATTTGATAATCCTAAGATTGTTCATTTTAATTTGTTCTCTAAACCTTGGCATTATCCTGATGTTGAATATGCTAATTATTTTTGGGACTATGCTAATAAATCTTTATTTAAAGAAGAAATCGTAAGAGAAAGAGATAACTTTACGGCAGAAGCAAAAAAGGCTGACGATGAAACCTTTGCTAGCCTAGTATCTCGTGCAGAAGAAATAACCCACAATGAAGTAACATTTAAAAAAGTATTTGAAAGTGGTAAAGAAAAAAGAATTTAGGTGAGTATATGATTATAGGTGGGTCTAAAAAAGAAGTAATAAGTAATATTAAGAAGAATATCGAAGATAAAGAATATAATAAAAAAGTAGAAGTTAATGATGCTGTTCTTAGTGATGAGCAAATCGATGAATACTTAAATAAATTCTATAAACAAAAAAAGTCTTTATCTTACAAAATAAAAAATAAAGCTGTTTTAAAAGGAATATATAAAACCGGTAAAGATATTCTTAATAGTATAACTGTAGTTGGTGAAGAAAATCTTCATGATTTAGATTTATCAAAAGGTGCGATTATAACTTGTAACCACTTTAATCCTTTAGATAGTTATAATGTTCGTAAAGTAGTCGAGGAGATTCTTCATAAGAAACTATATATCGTTATTGAAGAAACTAATTTAGCCATGCCAGGTGAACTAGGCTTAATTATGAATTACGCTAATACAATACCTATTACTAAAAAGCCTAATTATATCTTAAAAACATTTATTCCTGAAATAAAGAAAGTATTAGATGAAGGAAATATCGTTTTAATATATCCTGAAGAAGAAATGTGGTTTAATTACAAGAAACCTAGACCTTGCAAAAGAGGAGCATATCAATTTGCTAGTCAGTTAAATGTTCCAGTTATATCATTATTTGTCCAAATTGATAATTTAGATACTCAAGATAATGATGAATTCTTAAATACTAAACAAACTGTCCACATTTTAAAGACTATTTATCCTGATGAAAACAAATCTTTAAAAGAAAATAGTACTATTATGGCTGATACTGATTATAACCAAAAGAAAGAAGCATATGAAAAAGCTTATAATAAAAAGCTTACTTATGATTTTTCTTATGATGATATTGCTGGTTATATCAATACGTAGGATTTTTTAAAATTTTTATTGTTTTAGTTGATACGGAAGGGGTATTTTTATTAGTAAGTTGGTAATGAGTGTTAAAAAAAATTCTTTATTAATAGCAAGCTTTTTAATTCTTCTAATTATTTTACTTTTTTCTTTCTTTAAATTTAGAGATGAAAAAAGAAATTATGAAGAAACTTTAGAGGAACACATTCAATTTTGCTTAGATAATGAGTATATCGGTACTGAATACGAAAGCTTTTGTCTTGAAAATTTGAGCGATAATAATAAAATAGATTTTTTTACAGCTTTTGCTAATGTAGTATCACGGGGGTTTCGAACAATAGCAACTACTTTGTTTTTATTTATTGCTATTCCTTGTTTATGGAATACATGTAAATATCTTCGTAATAAAGTTATAAAAAATGATTTAACAAGAATGAACTATAAAAAAATAAGATACAACTTATTTAAAGAGGCCTACAAGTCTGTTTTAATACTTCCGCTTATCGTAATTATAGGTATTATTCTTTGTTATATTTTAACAGGTTCTTTTTCAGCTGATTATTCAATTCAATATAGAACTGCTATATGGAGTGCAAAAACATTAGGTAAGCCATTTCTTTTCCTTGCGGCCTACTTACTAAATATGATTTTTACTAGTATTATTTATGTGAATATTTGTTTGGCAGTTGCTAGAAAATACCACAATTACTTTGTGGCTTTAATATTATCTTTTTTATGTTTTATTGGTATTGAGGCATTTTTAGAAATAGTTATAGGAGGAATATTATTTACTTCTATATTTAAGTCTGATGCAAGCATAATTTTTAATATTATGAATATGATGACTTTTAACGATTCTTTTGGCATATTACCTGTTATTAGTTTTTCTTGTGCTATGGCTATTATATCCACTGTTGTTGTATTTTTACTTTATAAAAATAAAGAAAAATTAGTAATTGATTGTGAAGCAAACTAGAAAGGAATTGCTTATGAAAGTAGAACTTAAAAACGTTAGTAAAAGTTTTAAGAATATAGATGCTATTAAAAACATTAACTATACTTTTGAAAGCGGAAAAATATATGGTTTATATGGTCGAAATGGCTCGGGGAAAAGTGTGCTTTTAAAATTGATATGTGGATTTTTAGTTCCTACTTCAGGTTCAATATTATTTGATGGCATTAATTTTAATGAAAAACTGGAATTTCCTAAAAATTTACGGGCATTAATTGAAGCTCCTTCTTTTTTCCCGGATTTAACGGGTTATGAAAATTTGAAAATGCTAGCTAAAATTCAAAATACCATTGGTGAAAACGAAATACATGAAGCACTAGATATTGTTAATTTGACTAATGAAATGAATAAGAAATATAAAAAATATTCTTTAGGTATGAAACAAAAATTAGGAATTGCTCAAGCTATAATGGAAGATGCTGATGTCTTGATTTTAGATGAACCATTTAATGGTATAGAACAGGTTTCGGTAGCAAAAATAATGAATTATTTATTGGAACTCAAAAATAAAGGAAAATTAATAATTATTAGTTCCCATATAATAGAAGATTTAAATACAATTTCCGATACTTTATTACTCATGGATGACGGCATACTAAAAGAAACTCAAAACCTGAAGTGATACGAAAGAAATAATAGCAAAACTAGATTTATTATTCATCTAAAAAAATTTATGATAGTCATATTTTTATTTAAAATAGTTACAAAAAAGAAAAGGGATTTAGTATGAAGCTTCAAATCAATATATTAATTACAATTTTAAAAAAATATAAATATTGGATCTTGGCTTTTTTATTCTTATTTTTAGTTTCGTATATACTATCAATGGTAAGCCCTAATACCAAAATAAGTATGAGTTATGATTTCTTTACTATGATAGGATATCCTGTTGAAGACAATTTAGGTTTCATTTCCTTATTAGTTACTATATATCAGCTTATTTTATATATTTTTTTATTTACTCAATTTATTTTTTTTGAATTTAATTATTCTTTAGAAAACATTTTAATTCGAGCTGATTCTCGTAAATGGTTAATGCAAAAAATAATTATATCAATATTAGCTACTATCTTACTTAAATGTATTTATATAGCTTTTACTTATTTATTATTTAGCCATGTTGTTACTTTTAATATAAAAATTTTTTGCTATCCTATTGCTATTTTGCTAGTGACGTTAGCATTTTTAATATTTAATCTTAATTTTCCTAAATTGTATGCTAATATTTTGACGATTGTTGATAGCTTTTTGCTAGTTTATCTTTTTTTCCATTTTAATATTAAGTTATTAATAAGCTTTATTATAATTTCTTTAGTCATGTTTTTATATACTATTTTAAATTTTAAATTCAAAAAAATTCTTTAACGTAAAATTTATGATATACGTTATATCAATATTGTTTATAAATTTGACAACACTTACATATAATGATAAAATGAAAGTGCTTTGAAAGGGAAAAGTAACATTATTATTTATATAAGTGAGCTAGGTATAGTGAGAACTAGTTATAAAGATTTTGTGAAAGAACACCCTGGAGCTAATTACCGAAAGGATTTATTCTTAGTAGACTAATTCGGAAGGCAATCCGTTATCATGTTGCTATGCTTGATTGAGCAGAAAAGAGATTACTAAAATAAAGTTAATAACTTAGTAATAAAGTAAGGTGGCACCACGAACAACCCGTATTCGTCCTTATATAGGATGGTACGGGTTTTTATGTTAGGAAGGATATTTATGAAAGAAAACATTTATCACACTCACTATTGTAAAGATTTAGATATCTCTAAAGTGGGTAAAACAGCTATAGTTTCTGGCTGGATTGAAACTATAAGAGACCATGGTGGTGTCCTTTTCTTAGATTTAAGAGATAACACTGAAGTATTACAAGTTGTAAGTAATGATGATAGTATTTTTAAAGGTTTAAGTAAGGAAAGTGTTATTAAAGTAAGTGGCACAATTAGAAAAAGAGATGAGGAAACTTATAACCCTAAGGTTAAAACTGGTGAAGTAGAATTACTTGTAGATACTCTAGAACTATTAGGGAAATCTAAAAGTGAGTTACCTTTTGAAATTATGAACTCTAAAAATACTAAAGAAGATGTAAGACTTAAATATCGCTATTTAGATATGCATAATAAAAAGGTCAAAAGTAATTTAGAACTAAGATCTCAAGTATTACATTTCTTAAGAAACAAAATGTATGATTTAGGTTTTATGGAAGTTCAAACCCCAATTTTGACAGCCTCCAGTCCCGAGGGAGCAAGAGATTTTGTGGTTCCATCAAGATTATTTAAAGGTAAGTTTTATGCTCTTCCTCAGGCTCCTCAGATATATAAAGAATTATTGATGGTCGGAGGAGTAGAGAAGTATTTTCAAATAGCTCCATGCTTTAGAGATGAAGATGCTAGAGCGGATAGAACTTTAGAGTTTTATCAACTAGATTTAGAAATGAGTTTTGTAACCGAAGAAGATGTCCTTAGTATAGGTGAAGAAATCTTTTATGATACATTTACTAAATTCTCAAATAAAAAAGTATCTCCTCGACCTTTTAGAAGAATAGCCTACAAAGATGCTATGGAATATTATGGTACAGATAAACCGGATTTAAGAAACCCATTGATTATTAAAGATGCTAGTGAAGTATTAAAAGATACAACCTTTGGTCCATTTAAAAATTCTTGTATAAAAGTTATAGTTATAGATAACATTGGTAAAAATTCTAACTCTTGGTTTAATGAAATCGTTGATTATGCCTCAAGTATAGGAATGCCAGGAATTGGATATGTAACTTTAATGGAAGATGGTTCTTTAAAAGGGCCTATTGATAAGTTCTTAACTGACAAAGAGCGAGATGATTTAATTAATAAGTTTGTTATGAAGACCGATTCTGTAATGTTTTTTATCGCTAATAGAGATAAAAAGTTAGCCCAAAAGTATGCAGGCTTAATTAGAATAGAACTTGGAAACAAGTGTAACCTTATTGATAAAAATCGTTTAGAATTATGCATTATAAATGATTTCCCAATGTTTGAATATGATGAGAAGACCAGAAAACTAGAATTTTGTCATAACCCTTTTAGTATGCCTCATGGTGGTATAAAAGATTATGAAGAAAAAGATCCTGAAGAAATACTAGCTTACCAATATGACTTTGTATGTAATGGTAATGAGATGGCTTCAGGAGCTATTAGAAATAACGATGTTGAAAGTCTTATTAAAGGTTTTGAAATCGTAGGTTATACTAAAGAAGAAGTTAAAGAAAAGTTTAAATCTATTATTACAGCTTTTGAATATGGCTGCCCTCCTCATGGCGGTATGGCTCCAGGAATTGATAGAATATTAATGCTTCTTTTAGATGAACCAAACTTAAGAGAAGTTCAAGCATTTCCAACCAGTGCTAGTGGTCAAGATTTGATGATGGGATCTCCTAGTGTGCTATCCGATGAACAACTAGATGAACTTGGTCTTGCTATTCAAACTGATGACTAAAAAAGAGAACCTAGGTCCTCTTTTTGTATGTAATAAATTCAAAGCTACTATTTTTACTTCTTTCCTTCATTTGCTTATATACCTTATCATGTAACTCATTTCTTGCTTCTTTTAAAGGAATATCGTTATTTGGATAATATGGCCCATCAATATAAATTGTTATCTTAGGCTTTTTCTTGCCTTTTTGATAAGTAGTGGTAAATACAAAACAAGGAATATTAAGCTTGATAGGATAAGTAAAAGAAGTATTTGTAAATGGCCTTATATCAGTATAATATGGCCATAGATGGGCTTCAGGATATATTACGATTGGATGCTTTCTGGCATAGTAACTAACAGCATCATTAAACTTCATCATACTATGAATATTATCAGGAATAACAATTCCTCCGAGCATTGGTAGAACTTTACCTAATATAGGTATGCCTAGATTGGCCGCTGAACATACAGCATAAGGTCTTTTAGGAAATAAGATAAGTAAAGGATTAAAAACATCACCTAGCTCTTGCGTATGATTAGAGTATACAAAAAAGTTTTTGGCCTTTTTTAATACTTTTTTATTTTTAACAGTAACCTTTAATATTAACTTACAATATACTAAACTAACGAGCATAAAAATGTAGTAAATAACCCAAGAGAAAAAACGATAAAAAATGTTTTTATGAATCCATTTATAATTAGTCTTTAATTTATAATCTTGGTTTTTACTTTTTACAACATCCTCTTCATAAGTATCAAAGTAATATATTTTTTCCATAAACATCTAAAGGTATTATACCATATCTTAAGTATTCGGAAAATTAGGTGAAGTTTGTTGACAATTAATTTTATTCATTGTAGTATTAAAATGTTGCCTTTTTACATAGTAATAAATTATTGGGAAGGAGATAAAATGTTTAAATTATTTAAAAATTTAAAAACTAAAAATTATATTGAAGTTCTACTTTGTATAGCTCTTATTGTTTTTCAAGTTTGGCTTGATTTAAAAATGCCAGATTATATGAGCAATATTACTGCTTTAATTCAAAGCGAAAGCACGCAGATAAGTGAAATCTTAAAAGAAGGCGCTTACATGTTAGCGTGTGCTTTTGGAAGCTTAGTTTCTGCCGTATGTGTAGGTTATTTATCTTCAGTTATATCTTCAGATTTCTCAATGAATATAAGAGAAAAGATATTTAATAAAGTTGAAAACTTTAGTACTGCGGAGATAAAGAAATTCCAAACAAGCAGTTTAATAACTAGAACTACTAATGATGTTACCCAAATGGAAATGTTAATATCTATGGGTATGCAAATGCTTATTAAAGCACCAATTATGGCCGTATGGGCTGTTTCTAAAATCCTTAATAAGAGTGTTGAGCTAAGTGCTTTTACAGGAGCTAGTGTTGTAGTATTACTTGCTACTGTAGGGACTGTTATGGTTATCGTTATTCCAAGATTTTCTAAAGTTCAAAAACTTATTGATAAAGTCAATGGTGTAACTAGAGAAAACTTAACCGGTATTAGAGTTGTAAGAGCCTTTAATGCTGAAGATTATCAAGAAAATAGATTTGCCGAGATTAATGATAATCTAACCAATACGCAACTATTTAACCAAAGAGTATTTGCCGTTATGAATCCGATTATGAATCTTGTTATGAATTCACTTTCTTTAGGTATCTATTTTATTGGAGCCTTCTTAATTGAAAGATCAATGATGGCAGATAAGATAGCTATGTTTAGTAATGTTGTAGTATTTACTAGTTATGGTATGCAAGTGGTTATGTCATTCTTAATGCTTGCTATGATTTTTATGATTTTACCAAGAGCAAGTATATCTGCGAAAAGAATTAATGAAGTCTTAGATGAAGAATTAACTATTAAAGATGGTGATTTTGATGAAGATACTTCTGAAAAAGGTGTTGTCGAATTTAAAAATGTCTCATTTAAATATCCTGATGCAGATGAATATGTTTTAAAAGATATTTCCTTTAAAGCAAATAAGGGAGAAACTATTGCTTTTATTGGATCCACAGGATCTGGTAAATCTACTTTAATTAACTTAGTACCTAGATTTTACGATACAACTGATGGCGAAGTTTTAGTTGATGGAGTAAATGTTAAAGATTATAAGTTATCAACACTTCATAATAAGCTTGGATATGTTTCGCAAAAAGCTTTTATGTTTAATGCTAGTGTTAAAGAAAATGTTGCCTATGGCGATAATGGTAAGGGAGAAATATATTTAGATAAAGTAAAAGAAGCTATTGATGTTGCTCAAGCATCTGACTTTGTTGAAAAGATGGATGGTAAGTATGATGCTAATATCGCTCGAGGTGGCACTAATGTCTCTGGTGGTCAAAAGCAAAGACTTTCTATTGCTAGAGCTATAGCAAGGGACCCAGAGATATATATTTTCGATGATACTTTCTCTGCTCTTGACTTTAAGACTGATGCTGAGCTTAGAAAAGCTTTAAGAGGTTATACTAAAGATGCTACTAGTATGATCGTAGCTCAAAGAATTGGTACAATTATAAATGCTGATAAAATTATTGTATTAGATAAAGGTAAATGTGTTGGTATGGGTACTCATAAAGAATTATTAAAAAATTGTGAGGTATACCGTGAAATAGCTTTATCACAATTATCAAAGGAGGAATTAGAAAATGCCTAGACCAGGAAGAATGCCTGTGGAAAAAGCAAATGATTTCCCTAAAGCAATTAAAAGAGTATTAAAAAGTATGAAAAAATGGCATTATATTGTTATTGCTTCCGTCTTTTTAGCAGCCTTAGGTTCTATTATTTCCTTAGTTGCTCCGAATAGAATATCTGATATAGCAACGGCTATTCAAAAGGGTTTAGTACCTAAAACGGAAAAACTATCTGAAATAATGGAAGGTGCTATGGCAGGCTTTGAAGATCAAGAATATATGGGTAGAATAATGCCTGAAATAATGACTTCAACTGATATAAGTGATGATGATAAAGCTAAATTCCAAGAAGTAATGGGAAGTATGGCTACTGCATCAGATGAAGAAAAAACTTCGTTAATGTCATCAATACCAGATTCAATTTTTATTAAACTTATTCAAGAAGTAAATATTGATGGAACTACCATAAGTAAAGAAGATAGTCTTAGTACGATAAAGATATTAAGCTCTATTAATATAGATAATCAAGAAGAAGCTATTGCTAAGTTTGATAGCTTACCTAAGAGTGTATATAATGTTGTTAAACCCCAAATGGATTTGACTTATATTAAAAAGTTAGCTATTTTCTTAGTAGCATTATATCTTATAAGTGCTTTATTTTCTTTTATTCAACATTATGCTTTGAGTACTGTCTCTAATCGTTTTGCTCAAACATTAAGAAAAGATATATCTATTAAAATTAATAAATTACCTCTTAGATATTTCGATACTCATGAAATGGGTGATGTTTTATCAAGAGTAACTAATGATGTTGATGCTATTAGTATGCATTTAAATAATAGTTTAGCAGCTTTAGTTAGTGCTATTACCTTATTTGTTGGTTCAGTTATTATGATGTTCTATACAAATGGTATTATGGCTATTACGGCGATTCTGGCATCAGTAATAGGTTTTGCTGGTATGATATTAATACTTGCTAAATCCCAAAAGTATTTCAATCAAAAACAAAAAGAACTAGGTAACTTAAATGGCCATATTGAAGAGATATATTCTGGCCATAATATTGTTAAAGCTTATAATGGCGAAGAAACGGCCTATAAGGAATTTAATAGACTAAATAAAAATCTATATAACTGTAATCAAAAGAGTCAATTCTTATCAGGTCTTATGCCTTCGATGATGAGCTTTATTGGTAACTTTGGCTTTGTAGCTGTTTGTATTGTAGGAGCTATTCTCGTAATTAATAATGTCATTGAATTTGGAGTTATCATTGCATTCATTATATATGTTAGATTATTTACTAGTCCCCTTACCCAAATTGCTCAAGGAATGAATGGCCTTCAAGCAACTGCTGCAGCCTCTGAAAGAGTATTTGAATTCTTAGATGAAGAAGAAATGCCTAATGAAGAAGCTTTAGATAAGAAACTTGCTGTAGAAGATGCTAAAGGTAATATTGAATTTAAACATGTTAAGTTTGGTTATGATAAATCAAGAACCATTATTAAAGACTTTAGTATAGATGTTAAATCTGGTCAAAAGATTGCTATTGTAGGACCTACAGGAGCAGGTAAAACTACACTTGTTAATCTTCTTATGAAATTCTATGACATCGATGAGGGAGACATCATTATTGATGGTATATCTACTAAAGAGCTGAAAAGAGAAAACATCCATCGTTTATTTACAATGGTACTTCAAGATACTTGGTTATTTGATGGAACTGTTAGAGAAAACATTAAGTTTAATAGAGACAATATTAGCGATGAAGAAATATGGAATGCTCTTAAAGTCGTAGGTGTAGATCATTATGTTAAAACTCTACCTGGTGGCTTAAATGCTAAACTTGATGATAGCGAGTCTGTATCAAATGGTCAAAAACAACTTCTTACTATTGCTCGTGGTATGATTGAAGATGCACCATTCTTAATCCTTGATGAAGCTACAAGTAATGTAGATACTAGAACTGAAGAATTAGTTCAAAAAGCTATGGACAAATTAACAGTTGGTAGAACTTCATTTATAATTGCCCACAGATTATCAACAATCAAAAATGCTGATGTAATACTTGTTATGAGGGAAGGCAATATTGTTGAACAAGGAAGTCATGATGAACTGATTGCTAAAAACGGTTTCTATGCTGAACTTTATAATTCTCAATTTAGTAAAGTAACTGAATAAACTATCTAGAAAAACTAGATAGTTTCAGACTGTTGACAAAGTAAAAATTTGAAGACAGTCTTTTTATTTTTGAAAAAAAGTATTATAATTAAATTGCGAGT
>CANRMZ010000014.1 GCA_947631885.1 uncultured Bacilli bacterium | reverse complement strand
TCTTCTTCTGGCGTTACAAATGATATTCCTCCCGGATTTAATCTTCCTAATCTTACTGCTAAACTCTCCATAAATTTATCATCTCCTTTATTTTCTTCTATTTCTTTAACCGTCATTTCTAATGCTGCTATGTGTTTTACGTCTCCTCTTTTATCTCCATTATCATAAAGCATTTTGGCTTTATTTAAATTTACTTCATATATTTCTACATTATGTATTCTTTTTTTCTGTTTATTATTCTGAATTTTATATTTTTCTATTAGTCCTCGTTTCTTACCCAAATCCTTGGTTAAATTAATACTTATATAATTTTTATTTATTTTATACTCTTCACCAACTTGATGATCAAGTAGTATTACTCCTGAAAAATAAACAAAATTTCTAAATGCTGTTAAGTTCGATGGACTAGAATTTAGTTCAATATGAATTAGTCCATTTTTACTTTTAACAAGTAAATCTATTATTTTGGTCTTTTCTGTTATGCTTATTTTAGGAAGTTCTCTAGTTTTATATTCAATTATTTCTACATCTTTCTTAAGAATATCTTTTAATAAAATTTCTAATAAATCTTTACCTCTTTCAGTTCCAAATATCGTTTTAAAAACTGCATCATGTATAGGTTTTATCTTTGTATAATCAACTGTTGTATTACTCATATATCCATTTTAATTACTTCTTTGGCTTCCTCCTTTCCGTGGGGGTATAAATTATCTATTTTTTCCCCTTCTACTATTATATATACCGGATGAAAGTCAATTTTCCTTTTTTTTAGCTTCATTTTTTTTAAAAAATCTCACTTTTTGTGAGATCTTCTTATTCTACTGTTACACTCTTAGCTAGATTTCGAGGTTTATCAATGTCCAGTTTTTTTAGTAAAGCAACATGATATGCAAGCATTTGAAGTGGCACTACCATCATAATAGAATCGACTATTTCATGAATATGTCTAATTTCTATTACATCATTATAGAATTTATCTTTTTCTTTATCATTAGTGATGTATAAAAGATATGCTCCTCTTGCTTTAACTTCTTTAGCATTACTTATTGTTTTAGGTTTTAAATCAGGATTACTAGTTATAACAACTACCGGGGTATTTTCTTCGATTAATGATATAGTTCCGTGTTTTAGTTCCCCGGCTGGGAAAGCTGATGAATTAATATACGATATTTCTTTGAGCTTTAAGCTTCCTTCTTCACATAAACCATAATCTATACCTCGACCAATGAAAAATGCACTATGGGACTTATAAAAGTGTTTAGCGACTGGTTTATAATCAAGATTAATTAATTTTTCTATTTCTTTATCTAAATTAGCAAAATATTTTAATAATTCTTCTTTACCCGCCATCTTAAGGGCAATAAAGGTGAGTAAACAAACTTGAGCAATAAAGGCTTTAGTAGTAGCCACGGCAATTTCAACTCCTGCTTTAATATATAAAACTTTATCAGCCTCTCTAGCAATAGATGATGCATAGACATTAACAATTGCTAAAGCATCTACGCCATTTTCCTTGGTTTTACGCAGTGCCTCTAAAGTATCAGCAGTTTCTCCCGATTGAGAGATAAATATTACTAAGGTATTTTTATCATAAAAGTGTTTTTGATAACGATATTCACTAGCAAGATAACAATAAACAGGAATACCTACATACTTTTCAAAGATATTCTTAGCTATCTCACCTGTATAATATGCACTACCACAGCCAACAATAAATATCTTATTATACTTTTTAAAGTAAGGCATATTATCATTAAACTTATTATCTTTAACATAATAATTTAATAACTCTCTTATTACTTTAGGTTCATCATTTATTTCTTTAAGCATAAAATGCTTATATTCACCTTTTTGAGCTTCTTCAACAGTTTTGTCAAATACTTCTTCTTTTTTAGTTATTTTATCTAAATTTTTATTATAAAATTCAATACTATTATGAGCAATAACTATATCATTATTATCAAGTAAATAATACTTTTTAGTGTACTTTATTATGGCAGGCACATCGGAAGCAAAGTATATGCCATCATCAGTATAAGACACTATAAGAGGCGAATTGCATCTTGTCGCATACACTTTATCAGGTTCTTCTTCGTTAAGAATTAATAATGCATAGCTTCCCTTTACTTCTTTTTGCATCAAAGATATGGTCTTAAGCATATCTTTATTTTCTTTATAAAGCATATCAATAAAAGCACATAATACTTCACTATCAGTTTGACCTTTAAAAGTATATTTCTTTTTTAAAAGTATATTTTTAAGTTCAACATAATTTTCAATAATACCATTGTGAACTAAAGAAATTACGCCTTGATGATGTGGATGGGCATTTTCTTCACATACTCCTCCATGAGTTGCCCATCTAGTATGAGCAATACCTATTTGGGAAGATATATTTTTATCTATTTTCTTTTCTAAGTTAGCTACTTTACCAACAGCTTTAATGATCTTGACTTTATTATTTTCGCATACAGCAATACCCGCGGAGTCATAACCACGGTATTCTAATGATTTTAGGCCATCTAATAAAATAGGAACTACGCTATTTTTTCCTTGATAGCCAATTATTCCACACATAAAATTCCTTTCAAAATAATTTTATGATATATCCTTTGTAATAAAGTTATTTTTATTTTTTAAATATATCTTACGATTAAAATTGAACCGCTGTAATATCCGCTGATAATTCGATCATACAGTCCTCGTCACCTATAAACGGCCATGCGCCATTATTTAGCTTCCATCCTTTCAATGCTATAATAATTTAGATAATCGTATCATAACTGCATGATTATTGCAAATGCACTTTACAAAAAAACTATTTATCTTTTTTCGATAAATAGTTTTCTCGTAATAAAATTAAATACCATAACTATACCAGTAGCTAATAACTTAATAAGTAAGTGATACTTTTTAAATCCTAGAATATCAATACCTATCCACAGGATAAGTTCATTTATTCCAAGTCCTACGATACTAAGTCCTATAAATAATAATAAAGCTTCTTTAGGTGTTTGCTTTTTAGCATCAAATACCCATTTAATAGAGGCCCAGTAGTTAAAAGCTAAAGATATAGCAAAGGATATAACTTGTGATACAGCATAATGAATGCCTACAAGATCCGTAAGTAAAGAGTATAGCCCAACATCAATAATGGTAGCAATAACCCCTACTACGCCAAACTTTAAAATTTGTTTAATTAGTTTTTTCATTATTCCTCATCATGTTCATAAGTATCTCATATAATTGTTTATGCTTTTTAACGATAACTTGTAATATTACTCCACATATCCATAAGAGTAAAGCTATTACTAAGAAGATACACGCAACAATAAGGGTTGGGAATCTTTCTACTAAACCGGTTTTATAAAATTCTATAACAACCGGAATACCAAAACCTAATGCTAATGCTAAAAAGATAAAAGCAAAAATATTAAAGAAAGCCGAAGGCTTATATTCTTTAAATAAAACAGCAATCGTCTTTAAAACTTTAAAACCATCCGTTACAGTATTAAGCTTAGATACACTTCCTTCAGGGCGATCACGAAAATCAATTGGTATTTCTACTAAGCGATAATTTTTATCAACCGCATGAATGGTCATTTCTGTTTCAATTTCAAAGCCTTTAGATAAAACAGGGAATCCTTTTACAAATTCATAACTAAAAGCTCTATAACCAGTCATTATATCTTTTACTTTGCTCTTAAATAAGAAATTTATACTAAATCTTACTAAACGATTGCCAAAGTTATGGAAAGCTCTTTTATTCTCTTTAAAATAGGTAGATGATAATCTATCGCCAATAACCATATCTGCTTTCTTTTCTAGAATCATATCACACATTTCTCTAGCGTGTTTCGCAGGATATGTATCATCTCCATCAATCATAAGGTAACATTCAGCATCAATGTTTCTAAACATATTTCTAACAACATTACCTTTGCCTTGTTTATACTCATAGCGAACAACTGCTCCTGCCTTTTTAGCTATTTCAGCAGTGCCATCACTTGAATTATTATCATATACATAGATTGTAGCTTCAGGTAAAGCTTTCTTAAAATCCTTTACTACTTTCTCTATGGTTTGTGCTTCATTATAACATGGTATTAATACCGCAATTTTATCCATATTCACTCCTATAGCTATAATTATAACATACCATAGGTAAATAATAGCAATTATTTATCTTCTATCTGCTTTTGGTTAATATATTTATAATTTAAAACATTATTACTTGTTATTATTGTCTCATTTAATTTCTTTTCTAAATCTTCTCTAGCAACTTTAGCAGTGTTTCCACCCAATCTTGCTATTTCCTTGTTTTGCTCTAGTCCATGTGGCTTATGTCTTTTGGCTATTTCTCTAGTAGCTATTTCTCCTAAATCAGCAAGAGCTACTTCAACATCAGACATATTGTCTCTTAAAGATTCTTTTCTAAGTCCTTTAAAAGATTTGTATTCTTTCGCAGTCATTCCTGACCAACTTTTATATATTTCATTAGTTAATATAGCAAACTCTTTGCCTTCATGTACTCCACTTTCTTTCCATATATCAGTAAGACTTTTTCTATTTTGAACACTTTGAAATCTTTTGGTAATCCACTTTTCATCATAACCTTTAGCTCTATACAAATCGATTGATCTTTGAGCGGCTATGGAAGGATCAAATACTTCATCTATTCTTTCACTTCCTAGTTTAGCTAACCACCTTTTTATTGGTTCAGCATTCTTACTAGGAATTGATTCAATAATTCTAAACATTCCTTCGATATCGACAACATCAGTCATACGATATTTACCATCTTGAGCTTTGAGTTTCAACTGTCTAGTAATACTAGACACTTCAAAACTTTCTTCTTTTGATAGCTTATTTTTTAACCAATTCCAATATTTTCGTGGTTCTTTGCTATCTACAAGCACACCTACAACATCTACTACACTAATAAAATATTTTTCATCTTCCTTATCCCAAACTGTTCTAATCGTCTCATTATTAAATATTTTATTTATTAAATACATTTTATTTTGATTATCCATAACCAAAGCCTCCTTTATCAGGGTATATTTACTCCCTTTATATTTATATATACCCGATAAAGGCCAAATTTCCTTTTTTATTTTGTTATTTTTTCATCTTTTAAAGATTTTATTTTTATAATCTAATTTACTAGAACATTAAAATAATATTCTTTTATAGAATATTTTATTTGCCTAAGGCATTACTTGGCCACCATTTACATGGAGAACTTGTCCAGTTACATAACTTGAATCACTAGATGCTAAGTATACAAAAGTTGGAGCGAGTTCATAAGGATTAGCCATTCTAGCCATAGCACTATCGCTTCCTAAAGAAGGTATGACCTCTTTGTCCCAGCAAGAAGGTTGAAGTGGTGTCCAAAAATAACCTGGAGCTATGGCATTTACTCTAATACCCTTGAGAGCAAGATTTCTAGCTAATGCTCTAGTAAAACCCACAATTGCTCCTTTAGTAGTTACATAATCTATAAGTCGAGGTTCACCATAAAAAGTTGTTACGGAAGAAAGATTTATAATACTACTTCCTTTCTCCATGTATTTAAGTGCACATCTAGTTAAATAAAACATTCCATAAATGTTAGTTTTCATAGTTTTATCAAATTGTTCATCAGATATTTCCTCTAATGAATCAGCTTGATATTGAACACCAGCATTATTAACTAAAATATCTATTTTACCAAAATATTCCATTGTCTTGGATACAACTTCTTCACAAAATTCTTTAGTTTCTAAATTACCAGATAAAAGTAAACATTTTCCACCCATTTTTTCAATATAATCTTTAGTATATAAAGCATCTTCATGTTCATCTAAATAAGGTATTACAACCTTTGCCCCTTCTTTAACAAATGCTATAGCACAAGCTCTTCCGAGGCCACTGTCACCACCAGTAATAATAGCTACCTTATCTTTTAATTTGCCTGATCCTTTATAGTTTGGATCATCGAAGATTGGTTCTGGCTTCATTTTATTTTCTATTCCCGGTTGTTTATCTTGCTCTTGAGAAGGAGCTAATATATGATATTTGGTACTTTTTACCCCTATATCATCAAAATACTTATAATAATTATTTCCATACGCGTAATCAAAATTCATAAAAAAATCCTCCATTTTAACTTATGGAAGATTTTCTAATAATGTGAATTAATTAAGTAAATATTTATCATAATATTTAGACTTTTTAGATATTTCATTACTAAATTCTTTTGGTCCTAGTTTTTCTATTAGGGTTTCTTCATCAGAAAACAAGTTTACTCCAAGACCTAAACGATTACCCTCGATGTCTACCCCTAAAGCTGCTAAAGTTGTTGGAAACATATCAACAGATGAAAATAATCTATTCTTACTTTTAACAGGAGTGATTCCCGTATTAATAAAGGCATTATATATAGTTCTATTATCAGCATCTGTTAAATAATCTTTAACATTGGATTGCATTGTTAAATGATCGCCCGAAATTATAACAACTGTGTCATCATAAAAATCTTGTTCTTGAAGCCATAATAAGAAATCATTTAACATAGTATCTGCACAATTTAATGAATTAGCATATTTATAATCATACTCTTTTTGACAAGATTTATCTGTATAGCCATCTACTGCATGGGTATCTATCGTAATCATTGTAAAGTTAAATGGTTCTTCGCTATCTCTAGATATTCTTAATAACTCTTCTTTAGCCATCCTATATAATTTAGAATCTTCAAAACCCCAGTTTACTTTATAATCTTTAGCTATTCTACCTTCTTCTTTAGCCCATTTATAGTCAAATATTTCAAAGTTGCCATGACTTTCGAGTAAAGCTTTAGTCCCGGCGAACTTATCATTAGAGCCAAGTAAATAATAATTATGATATCCTGCATCCTCTAAAATATCACCTAGCATTATAGCACCAGGCAAGAATTCATCGCTACCTAGGCCATATTTATTTCTTTTCATACTAGATTTTAAAGGTATACCACCCATTTGAGCAACTGTACCTGCCACAGTCCAAGTGGTAAGAGGTATTCTTACTGCTCCTCCCAAGCCTTTAGTATTACTAAAATTAATATTATCATTTGCTATTTTAGTTAAATTAGGAATAACATTTACTTTTTTACCATCAAAAGTAAAGGAAGAAAAGCTTGATTCCATCGATTCCATATAAATATATATTAAATTTTTCCTCTCTTCAGGAAAGGTTATCTCAACATCCTTAGGATTTACATAATAATCCTCGAATATTGTGGAGGTTGATACCATATTAATACACCATTTAAAGAAGCCCATTGAAAGAAGTGAATATATACATAAGAACAAACTGATAACTAAAGTATATATTCCCTTTTTTATCTTATTATTTTTTAAATAAATGGGTATTAATAAAACGCATAATAATACAAAAACTATAGGCAGTGAAAAACAAACCCCATCTAGGATAACCGCAATGCTAGACCCTTTAGGAGAATACATAGTATCTATTACTTGTTCAAACTGAGGGTTGCCAAATTTAAGCCTTAAGAAAAGACTTATGGCAAATAATATGCAAGATACAATTATTAAGATTGTATATATAACCTTCTTTACTGCTGGTTTCATTACATCACCTTGTTACATGAACTTATCATAATAGAAATTAGAATACTTAGGTAGTTCTTTTATAACATATTCATAACCATATTTTTCGGTAATCGTTTTTTCATCAGAAAATAAATTTGTACCAAGACCTAGCCTATTATTTTCTATTTTAAAGCCTAAAGAATAAAGAATGGTAGGATACATATCAAATGGTGTTATATCTCTATTTTTGCTGTTTACAGAGCTAATATTCGTGTTAATGAAAACATTATATATTTCTCTATTTTTATCCTTTAAATGCTCTTTAATATCCGTTTGCATAGATATATGATCGCCTGTTATAACAATAACCGTATTATCATAAAAATCTTGACTTTGAACCCAAGTTATAAAATCTTTAATAATACTATCTTCGCATAAAATACTGCTTCCATATTGATAATTTAGAGTATCGCTACACTCTTTATCTAAATAACCATCAATCGGATGGGTATCTATTGTTGATATAACCATACTAAAAGGGTCCTCATCTTGAGAAATACTTGCAAGTTTGTCTTTAGCAAAAGCAAATAGCTTACGATCTTCATAGCCCCAGAACTCATAATAATCTTCTGGTATTAACCCCCTATCTTTAGCATAGTTATAGTCCTCAACGGTATAGCCATGATTAGTAAAAAGGGTATATTCAGCACCAAAAGCTGAATCAGAGCCTGTTAAATGATAATTTTTATAACCAGCATCTTTAAGAATATCCCCAAGCATTACAGCATTATTTAAAAATTTGTCGTGATAACCATAATCTGTTAAGTTTAGTCTTACGCGAAGAGGAAGGCCAGACATTTGAGCTAGAGTTCCCGCGGCAGTCCAGTTAGCAAGAGGATAATTTTTAAACCCTCCAAGACCATCACTACTACTAAAATTTATATTATCAGAAGCTAAAGAAGAAAGATATGGTATTAAGTTAATATCCTTACCATCAAATTCAGTATTTTCATAACTAGCTTCCAAAGACTCTACTAAAATATATATTAAATTTTTCTTATTCTCGGGATACTCTATTTTAACAGCCTTAGGATCAACATAATTTTCTTTTAAGAAGTTACTTTTAGTAAGTTCATTATAGATATAAGTATGTAATCCTACACTTGTTATACTGTAAGCAATTAATATTAATGATAATACTAAAGTATAAATTCCTTGGTATTTAATATCTTTATCTTTAATCTTTAGATTAATAAATAAAGGGAATAATGCTACAAAGCCTAGCTTTAAAACATATTTAACACAGAAAAATAAGCCATTTAAAAACACATCTAAACTAGTTCCTTTGGGTAGTATAATTGTATATATTATTTGGGGCATTTGAGCTCCACCAAAAGCTTCTTCAGAATATTTAACTAAAGAAAAAATAATTACACTTATTAATATTATTATGGTATAAAATACTTTTTTCTTTTTAGAAATCATATTTAGCCTCATTTTTTTCAGTTTGAATCAAGAAATATGATATATTTCTTATCAATAACTAGTATAATTCAAAAGAAATTCTAATGCAATGAGAAATTTAGTTGCCAAAAAAGCTACTCTTAATAGCTGAGTTAACTACTATAATGCGACCTTTTTCAAGTGTCGCGCGTTTTTGTTCGCTTTTTTTGTAAAGGTGTCGCGCGTTTTGTTTAATATGTTATAGATTAGTTTCCTCAACTTTAAAAGTTGTTATATATATTTTATTTGTAACATACTCAATAACCAATTTATTTTTCTTTTTTACAACTATAATTCCTAATGTATCTTTATGGATATTCTTCTTTATATTTTTATCAATATAATTAACATAAAAGTCAATTTGCCCAATATCTTTAGGACTAAATTCTCTATTTTTTACTTCAACAACTATATATCTATTTAACTCAATATTAAAGAACAATAGATCTATTCTAAATATTTTATTACCAACAATAATCTTATACTCATGGCCAATTAAAGCAAAGCCTGTACCAAGTTCAAGAAACTTTGTTTCTACCATATTAATTAAAAATCTATGAATTGCCATTTCATTTAATTTGTCTATTCTTTGATTAGTTTTAACTATAATGGGATCTTTTAACATGTCATCTAAAGTTAAATTAGTTTTATCTTTATCAGTAATCAATGCTATTTTTGTCTTATTACTTAAACGCTCATAGGCATTGCTCTTAATTAAAGATCTTAACTCCCTAACAGAAAGATTATTTAAAATTATTTGATTAATATAATAGTTCCTTGCATTTTCATTTTGTATAGTCATAACCTCCGAGATGTGTGACCAGCTTAATTTGGTCGACAGTGTCGACCAAATTGGAAAGGTTAAATAAAATTGCCGCATTCTTCTCAGTTTTTGCGCCTTGTAATCTTTTCCATATTGTAAAGATAATTCTGTTCCCCATTTGTTTATTAAATCACTACGATAGGTGGCTCGCACTCCTGAAGCTTTAACAATACATTTTCCTATTTGCCAGTAAATATACAGAGTATCTGAATTATCCTGTAATTCTCTAGTCCTTCTATTTATCTCCTTTTCTTCAATTAAACTTACTACTTCTTGAAAATATTTTTGTTCATCCATAATACCCCCGTTTAACGGGATAGTATGCCATAATAACTATGAAAAAATTGTAGTATTATGTCATTTAAAATATATTTTTAATTATTAACTTAATTTGGCCGACACTGTCGGCCAAATTTGATTGCTTTTTATTTTTATTTATTAATACTATCTAAGAAATCTAATAGTTCTTTTTTTACAACCTCATTACTATAATGATAACTTGCTTTTCTTGCTTCAGTACTAAATTTTCTTTTTTCATCAGCTTTTAAGCTAAGATAATCAAGAATAACTTTGGCCATCTTCTTATTATCCCTATTATTAATTATAAAGCCATTATTTTTATTTATAATCGATTTTACTCCTTTAGCACTTGAATATGCCACACAAGGAACGCCATAACTCATAGCCTCGATTACTACTAAGCCAAAAGACTCTTCATGAGATGTCATAACATATAATGAGGAATCAGCCAAATAATTTTTAATAAAATCATATTCTTTAAAGCCCCATAAGGTTATATGACTTTCAAGCTTAAGATGATTAATTTTGTCTTGCAATCTTGATTTTAATGATCCATCACCAAATAAATTTAATTTTATTTTTTTATTTTCTTTTACCAAACAATTTACAACATCAATTAGATCGTCAAAACCCTTTTCGGGTTCTAATCTGCCAATCGCAATTAAATTATAATTATTTAATTTGGATATTTCTGCATCACTAGGATAATAATTTAATGCAAGAGGTATATATTTTAAAGGTGTTGTAACTTTATTTTTATATTCGTTATATAAAACCTTACTAACAGGCATTATATAATTTATATTTTTTAATGTATTCAAATGCCTAATATATTTATCACTAACACTATATGTGTGTTCTTGATGAATTTTTATAGCCTCATCATTTCCATATTCATTTAATAAATTACTATATTTGATTCTTGTAGAGATAATAACTTTGGCATCACAGTTAATTATAGCTTTTTTAACCAAATTATCTTTTTGAATTAATATCTTTAAGGCTTTAAATCCCTCTTTCAATAAGTTTACTAAATTAAACTCTTTTAAAGCCCTTTTAAGCTCTTGGCGATTAGATATTGTATTGAGCAAATAAGTAACTTTAACTTTTTTAGCTAATTTAAAAGGAATCTTTTCTTTGTTTTTATACAAAGAGATAATTTCTACTTCATATTTATCAACTAAATTACTAGCAATGTTACAAATGGCATTTTCTACACCCCCAAAGCCCAAATGCATAGCTAAAATTGCCACCTTATTTTCTTTAATATCTTTTCTTTTAAAGCCTTGAGTCTCATTTATAATACAAACTAAATAAATAGCAAAATAAATACTGACAGCAGGAGCTAAAAGTACATGTCCTGCTAAAGATGAAACTCCCATCATTAAAAGGACTATTAAACCAAAAGTTAATATTTTATGATTAAATTTTTTGGCTTTAACAATACTTATGATTGTATAACTAAATGGATAAATAATGATAAGTAAAGCTAATAACCCGAAATGAAAGAAAATATCTAAAAAATCAATCTCAATAAGTTTAGCTACTTGTCTATCGCTAATCCTTGATGTATTGGATGTCCCCATGCCAAAGAAAAAATAACTTGGCTCAAATGTTTTACGATAAAGTCTATATGTATAAACAGCATATATATCTCGATCACTCAATAATGATAAACTAAATTTTTGCCATTGTTTATAGCTTTCTTTTTCCTGTTTAATATTATTTAGTTCTGCTTCCAATTTTTCATCAACTATTTCTGGATCACTTTCGATATCTGCATTTTGATTATTTTCGTAATCTACTGATGCTTTCATATTTAAAAAAGCATAATTATTATACATAAAGCCTATAGTTATAAAGGTTAAAAGTATAGCTATTATTCTATTAATATTTTTCTTAGTTTTAACTAAAATAATTATCATAAGTATTATACTTATGATAATAATACCAAACAAAGTAACTTTAGTACCAATAAAGCTAATCATATATAAAGCTAAAATAAATAATACTATTAATGCTACTTTATCTTTTGTCATAAATTTATATATAAATGGAAACAAAAATAATAGAACGCCTGAAACGCCATTAGCAGAATAAAACCAACCAATAGATCCAGCAAAAGAGGAATCAGAATAAGAAGGAAAGTTAATCTTCAATATCGTAGGGACTATTATAAATAAAATATAAAATATAAGGTTTATAATCATTGCAGTTTCTATTTTCTTAATATCAAAGCCAAAATCATCAAATAAATTTAGAAACGCAACAAACAATGTAGGAAAGAATGAAAGCTTAATCAAGTAAGTGAGCTCGCTAAAAAAGTAACTTTTATCTATTAAATCACTTTTAAAAATAAAATAGCCAACAACGAAAAAAGCCAGAGCCAAAAGATATATTATAGACATCTTCTTATATTTGCTAGTACTATAAAAGAAGATGTAAAAAACTCCTATTAAAAGAATTAGTCCCTTTAAGATAGCTCCAATAGAAATAAAGCCCGGAAAATATCTACTTGTTATACCAGTTATTAAATCTATTAAAGGTAATATAGCTATAAATGTGTATAAATAATTAATCTTCTTCATAATAACTTCTATTTAATTATATCTTATATCTTTTAAAATAAAAAGATTAATTTAGTTGCCGAAAAACGTCTTAATAGCAACTTTTTTCAATCTTTCTAACCTATTCATTTAAAGTTATTATGGTTAATAATAAACTAATAATTTATAAAAAATAAAAAGTTGCTATAATTCTATAGCTTAGAATTATAGCAACTACAATAAATTTTCGTTAAAAACTTATTACTTTTCACGATTCTTTTACTTAAAGGAATCTTTTTTAAATAAAAACATTTTGACCATTTTTTATCCATTTTATCTAAGTAACTAAATGCTTCATCGATAAACTTATTGCGCATTTTTTTATCTTTAACATATCTTTGTTGAATAGTATAATCAAGTAATATCATAGTAATTAAATTAACTTTTGCTTCATGCATATTAACGTATTTACTCATTTCATTATCTATAATATTAACTATCTTAATAATGTCAAATATTCTTTCATCTCTAATAGTTGTTTGACTTTTTTTATGAATAACATAA
Source organism: uncultured Bacilli bacterium (assembly GCA_947631885.1). Taxonomy (GTDB): domain Bacteria; phylum Bacillota_I; class Bacilli_A; order RF39; family UBA660; genus UBA6448. Next base: position 842 of record CANRMZ010000014.1, on the reverse strand, counting down.
TATGTTAAAGCTTCATCTAATTTGCCTATTTTTTTAGCATTAAGTAAAGCCTTAACAACAAAGGGAGCATCTTCATATTTTAGCTTTTCTTCAAAAAGAATATTATTTTCTATTAATAGACTCCGTTTATATAGTTTATTACATGGACCTAAATTAATATTATTTATTAAACTAGGAGTCTTTTGTAAATTAGTGTCTTTAAAGGTTTTAAAATTAACTCTAGTAATACTATCTCTTTCTTCATAATAATCACATAATGCTACATCACAATTATCTTTATAGCACTTATTATATAAATACTCACAAAAATGTAAATCTAAATAATCATCACTATCTACAAAGGCAATATACTCACCTTGGCTTTTTTCTATGCCCAAGTTTCTTGTTTTACCTATTCCATGGTTTTTTTGCTTAAAATATTTAATTCTAGAATCATTATATTTTTTTATTACTGTTTCAGAATTATCCGGTGATCCATCATTTATTATTATAACTTCAATATCTTTTAGTGTTTGATTTAATATAGAATCTATACATTTATTTAGATATTTTTCTGTCTTATAAACAGGAACTATTAAACTTACCTTTACCATGGGCTTATTTCCTTAGTAGTTTTTTTATAATAATTTTCACCGTTGTTAATAAGCCGTAATTTTTTATACAATAAATAACTTTGTTCAAAATGTTTTTTGACGTGTTTTTAACGTCTCCGATGGGGTTCTTATTATATTTTTTGGGGTTTATATTTTTACATTTTTTTATACACATATCATAAGTTTCATGATATGGAGAGTCTTTTAAATGGAAAGCCATTTGATAATAGTAATTATAAACACTGCCTT
>CANRMZ010000013.1 GCA_947631885.1 uncultured Bacilli bacterium | reverse complement strand
TTCTACCTGGAGCAACTATTACGGCATTAGCCTTAACTTTCTTTTCTTCTTTACTTGTTTCATAAGTTATATCATGATCATTTTCACTAACTGTAGCAATATCTGTTACATTGGCTCTTTCAACAAGGGTAACACCCTTGGATTCAAGATATGTTTCAATGCCTTTAATATACTCAGGAAGATGATCTGAACCTAAATGCTTTTGTTTAATAACTAAAAGCTTGGCTCCAGCAATAGCTACTTTTGTTTTGATTTCATTAGCTTCATCCATATTACTTGGATAAACTTCGGCATCCATATTAAACTTATTAAAGATTTCTTCGGTTTCATCAATAAGTTTATTAGCTTCGGACTCTGGCATATACTTAGTTAAATCACTTTTGCCAAGGGTAGGAATAAAGTTAAGCTTACCATCAGAAAAAGTACCAGCTCCACCATAGCCTGACAAGATAGCACATGGATTACAGTTTTGACACGGAATATTAAATTTATTCATAGGACAAACTCTATTTTTAACAAACATTCCTTTATCAAGAATAATTATTTTTAATTTGGGACTCTTTGTTATTAACTCATAGGCACTAAATAAGCCCGCGGGACCTGCACCAATTATTGCAACATCATATTTCATTTCATTACCTCACTAATATTATATCATGCCCTTTAATAATGTAGTAAATTATTATATTTGGTAAATACTAACTAAAGGTGATAATATGCCAAATATCCATAGTAGTATTAATTTTGCTCTTGTTAACATTCCTGTGATTATGAATCCAGTTATTAAAAATAATGATAACTCTTTTAATCAACTACATAGCAAGTGTAATCATCGTATTAAGTACATAAAATATTGTCCAAAATGTAAGAAGCAAATTAAAGAAAATGAAATTATCAAAGGATTTGAATATGAGCCTGATAAGTATATAACTTTTAAAAAAGAAGAACTAGATAAACTAAAACCAGAAAATGAAAAAGAAATCGAAATTATATCATTTGTACCTCTTAAGGATATAGATCCAGTTTATTTTGAAAGGACTTATGACATAGATGCCGAAGGCAAGGGCAAAGCTTATTATCTTTTTTGTGAGGCTTTAAAAAGAACTAAACTCGTAGCTCTTGCTAAAACTGTTATAGGCAATAAGTTTTACTACTGCATATTAAGATTTAATAATCAAAATATTATAATGACTACTTTATATTTTAATGAAGAAGTAAATATTAATAAAGATCAAGAAGTTAAAGTTAATGAAAAAGAATTAGACTTGGCTATCGAACTTATCAATTCTTTAAAAGGAAAGTTTGAACCAGAGAAATATCATGATGAATATCAAGATAATATTAAAAATGCTATTGAAGATAAAATTCAAGGTAAGGCTGTTAAGAAAGCCAAAAAGAGTAGTAAAAAACAAATTGATGATCTTATGGAAGCCTTAGAAAAGAGTTTGAAGAAAAAATGATTAATTTATGGAAAAACCGTACATGGGGACCAATGCTTTTAAAAAGAGTTCCTGAACCATTTGATTCAAAAGAGCATATTTTTGAAATTAAGTTTGATGGTATTAGAGCAATTATTTTTGCTAGCCCTAAAGAAGTTTATATTCAAAGCAGAAATAAAAAAGATATTACAAGTTTATTTCCTGAACTTCAAGAAATAAAAAATATGGTAAATAAAAATGTTATATTTGATGGCGAAATAGTCTTATTTGATAAAGGAAAATCTTCCTTTAGTAAGATTAGTGAAAGGATGCATCTTAAAAATGATTTAAAGATAAATAAAGCCTCTTCAGATGATCCAGCCTCTTTCATATGTTTTGATATACTATATGAAAATAAGAATCTTACGGATTTGCCTCTTATGAAAAGAAAAGAATATTTAAATAAATACCCTGATACTGAATATTTTATAAAAACGAAAATGATTGAAGAAAAGGGTATTAAACTTTTTAAAGAAATATCTAAATTAGGCCTCGAGGGTATTGTAGCAAAAAGAAAATGTGGTAAATACTACATTAATAAAAGGTGTGATGAATTTATTAAGATAAAAAATATTCAAGATGGAAATTATATTGTCGGAGGCTATGAAAAAAAGAAAAATGATATTTTATCTCTTGCAATAGGTGAGTATAAAAATAAAGACTTTATTTATGCTGGTAAAGTTTCCGTAGGACCTAAAGCAAATATTTATAATAAAGTTCTTAAACAAAGAAAGATTAGTAATCCTTTCACAGACTTTAACGAAGATATCACTTATATTAAACCTCTTATTAAAATTGAAGTTACATTTTTAGAAAAAACTAAAAATGGTCATTTAAGACATCCAATATATAAGGAGATGCTATGACAAATTTAAAAAAATATAATGATAAAAGAAACTTTACTAAAACTAATGAGCCTAAAGGAAAAGTTAGTAAAACAAAAAAGAAAACTTTAAAATATGTTATTCAACATCATTTAGCAAGAAAAGATCACTATGATTTAAGACTGGAATATAATGGCGTATTTGTAAGCTTTGCAGTGCCCAAAGGTCCCTCATTTGATCCTAAAGATAAAAGATTAGCGGTTAAAGTAGAAGATCATCCCTTAAGCTATGGCAATTTCGAAGGAACTATTCCTAAAGGTGAATATGGGGCAGGTACAGTTATGCTATTTGATACCGGCACTTGGAGGCCAATTAAGGATACTAAAGTTAATTTTAAAAATGGACCTATTAAGTTTTATATTCATGGTAAAAGATTGCAAGGAGCTTGGGCATTAGTTCCTTTTAAAGATGAAAAATATCTTTTAATTAAAGAGAAAGATGAATTTGTAAATAAAAATAATATCAATAAATATAAAACAAGTATTAAAACGGGAAGAACGATGAAAGAAATTAGTGATAATGCTCCCGAGGATATAGAACTTACTAGTCCTGACAAAATCATTTTTAAAAATGGTAAAGTAACAAAGAAAGATATTTATGATTATTATAAAAAAGTTAGTAAATATATGATGCCATATTTAGATAATCGCATAATAAGCACTGTAAGACGGCCTGATGGCGAAGATAATTTTTTTATGAAGCATCTTAATAATGAATCTAAAAATTTAGGCATTAAAAAAATTAGAAATAAAGAAGATGAGAATAGTGATTATTACTATTTTAAAAATGCTACAGGCCTGCTTGAAGAAGTGCAAATGAATAGTTTCGAGTTCCATATCTGGGGTGCAAAGCAAAATAAAATTAATAATCCGGATATACTCGTGTTTGATTTAGACCCCGATGAAGGATTATCCCTTGCTAAAGTAAGAAGAGGAGTTAAAGATTTAAAACAAATCCTTGATAAGCTTAAACTTACTTCATATCTTAAAACAAGTGGCGGTAAAGGTTATCATATTTATGTGCCTATTAATTCGGTTTCATGGAAAAAGCTTGAAAAAATTGCTAAAGATGTAGCAAACATTTTACTTGAAACATATCCTGACAGATATACGATAAACATGCGAAAGGAAAATCGAAAAGGTAAAATTTTCATTGATTATTTTCGCAACAAAAAAGGCGCCACGAGTGTATGCCCATATTCATTAAGACTTAAAGATAAAGCAACTGTATCACTACCTATTAAATGGAGTGAACTAGATAAAATAAAACCCGACAGTATAACGATTAAAAATATAGATAAATATTTAAAAAGAAAAGATCCTTGGGCTAGTTTCTTTAATTAATGCAAGGTATTGCAAACCCCAGGATCAGGTTTATAGAAACAATGGTTTTTATATTTTCCAGCAAGATTTTGATTATACCATTTACTTGTACATGATGCGTTATTCCCTGGCGCATAAAACCATAAAGCATTAGTCGCCGGGTAATAGTACTCGCCATCTAAAACTCTTTTAGCAAGCTCTTTTTCTTTAGCTGTCGGAGCCGCTTGAAATAAAGAACTATTTACACCTACAAATTGATTCTTTTGGTAAATAGCATTATATATTGAATTAATATCTTTAAATGTTAGGCAGTCTGCTAAAACGCGATTAGTAACTACATTACCAACCATTAGCATTCCAAGTTCGCCTTCAGCAAGAGCTTCTGCTCTAATAAGTCTTGCAAGCAAATCAAGCTCTGCTGTATTATAAGCAACGATCATAATATCACCTAATGTATCATATGATTTATGATACTTTAATTGCCTTTTTGTACTCTATTTCTTGATAAATTATTTACTGTTAAGTTAGCTGCTAAATTGATACATTTTGTTAGTTTTAAGTAAATAATAGCTATTTGCATTTTAGTAGCTGGTTTTTGACTTTCTCTACCTTCTGCAATAGTTCCTTGTGTTATATTGTAACGTATTGTACTAGTACAACTTCCATCTTTATTGTAATAACTAATTAAAAGGGTTTCACCTTGATTTTCTTCTTTTTCTTCATAACAGTAAAAGTGCCCAACTCTAATTGATTCTTCATCAAGGTTAAACATGCCTGCGTAAGAAAATCCTCCAGGATTAATGCCAAATAATGTGTAACTACCACTTTCTTGATCGGTCATTGTTATTTTGCAAAATCTTTCATCATTTTCTAAATCATATTCAGGAAATGAAAAATAAAAATCTAAATTACTTAAGTCATTAACTACTTCACTAATAGGTAAGTCATTTTCCATAAAAGGATTAATACATCTATCAAACTCATCTAGTGCTCTACGTAGTTGCTTCATATCTAAAGATTTGTTAGTTTCATTCCAACTTTGATAATATGCCATAGCATTAATAGTTTGCTTCATCCATGTCGCACCGGTTATACCTGGATTAATATCTTCAATAATTTTAGAATTTACTTCAGCAACTATTGCTGCAATATCTTTATCTAAGCATGCTTCATTATTTTTACTATTAAAATAATATTCTAGTTCTTTAAATACGATAATTAATCCCTTTATATTATCTATGCGATATTGAGGTATGTATTTATTACTATTATCTCTTTGCTTTAGCCTCTTACTTGCAACGCTTAAATGTAATGAAGGATTATTTTTTTTTTTTTCATAAATATCATCCGTTAAAGCATACTGCGGGTTAGTACCAAAGCTAAATGATCCAGCCTTTATGCCAGTATCATTTGGATATTTTTGATATATAGACATTGCTACTGCATAGGGTATTCTTCCAACTACGCTTATGTACCTACTTGTATAAGCAAACTTTATACCATTAAAATAAGCAATGCCTTTGCTTTCATCGATATTTTCATTTGGCATAAGCGCTTTCATTGTTTCTATAAATTCTAATCTAGTCATATAACTCCTTTTTTGCGGCATTTATTATATCACTTAATTATTTTTTTGCAACTTAGTATTTCCCTTTAATACTTGTATTTTTGCAACTTCTATAATATAATTATATTGCGCTTAGGGGCGTGGTATAATGGTAGCATAGGAGTCTCCAAAACTTTTGATGGGAGTTCGATTCTCTCCGCCCCTGCCATGAATTTTAAGGCTTTAGACCTTTAGACATACATAGAATTGATAGAAATATCAGTTCTTTTTTAATATATAATTTGATTATTAACGATTTTCTTTTACTATTATTGTATCTTTATCTTTAAAGATGTGATTTTGTGGAATTACTCCTCTTACATTTGAAAGAGGGTAGATAGTGCAGTTAGGACCTACAATTGTTCCAGGATTCAATACACTTTGGCAACCAATTTCAGTATTATCTCCTAAAAATGAACCGACTTTTCGTAAATGAGTTTCGATTTTAGGATTCGTAGCAATAGTCACATCTTTTTTATCACCCTTAACATTTGCTAAAATAACACCTGCTCCTAAGTGAACATAATTTCCTAATACAGAATCTCCAACATAATTAAAGTGAGGAATTTGACAATTATCAAAAATAATAGCATTTTTTAATTCACAACTATTACCGATAACACAATTTTTCCCAACAATGACATTTCCTCTTATGAAGCAGTTATGTCTTAGTTCAGCTCCTGCATCAATAATACAAGGACCATGAATTTCAGCACTTTCAGCAACTTTAGCACTTTGATGAATCCAGATATTTTCACTTTTTTGAATATATTCATTAGATAAATTTTTGCCAATTTCAACAATTATATCTTTTATTTTAGGTAATATTTCATATGGATAAGTTAATTCTTGAAAATAAGGCCATGCAATAGATTTATGGGCAATAAATAGTTCTTCTATCATTATTTAGTTCCTTTCAGTATCTTGATTATAGCATATTCTAGGATAAAGGTGATTTAAGTTATATTTTAAATTGCATAAATATACTTGCTTTGATAAAATAATCGTCATATATACGGAGGCTAACATGTCTAATTTTATTAAAAGTGATAATGATTTAATAATGTTAAAAGAATTTGCTGATCGTTTAAGAAATGAAGGATGCGATTACCGCTTTTTAAGAGATTTTTTAGAAACCTTTATAATTAAAGCTCCATTAGGAGGATTATTAACTAATTATTTATTTGATTCGACGGCTTTAGATGCTGGTTATAGTATGGTCACTAATACATTAGCATTTGAAATAGAGGGGTTATTGCAAGCGGCCAGTAATGATGCATCATTAATATTAAACGATTATCATTTCAAGGAAAATAATATAAGTGATACTGAGTGTTATACAGTTCTATTAATTTTATTTCATGAATTAGAACATTCTTTTCAAGGCCTTGTTTGTCGAGGTTTAGCTAAAACTTCCAGTGTTATGCTAAATAGTTGCTATCAACAACAATATGATTTAATGTTTAAGGTAAACCAAAGACATAACTTTTATGACCACTTCCGTTATGCTTTGTATATGACCTTTGTTTTTAATGCTAGCCCAAGTATATTTGAACGAAATGCTAATATTGAAGCTTACAATGCTCTTCTAAAATTAGCTAGTCTAGAAGGCAATGATGAAATGATTCGCTTCTTAGAAGATGCTCGATTAGTTAGAGCTCTTTTTGGTTATACCCTTTCAAGAACTGGTTCTTTAGTGACTACTTCAAGGTTTCTACTTTCTTCCTTATTTTTAGATGGGAAAGAAGAAAAGCATACTTTGTCTTTTGAAGAAAAGGTTCGTTATGGATTACCTTTAATCCGCTTAGAACATGATATGTTAATGCAAATTCCAGAGAGCGGAGCAGAAAATGATTATCCTCATGCAAGAAGATTAATAGAAAATATACAAAGTAATAGATAAAAGTAGTTCTTTTTAGTATAATGCAACTAAATTTATACATAAAACAACTAAAAATTGGTGTTATGCTACCAGTAGAAAATTATAAAATGCTAATGAAAGAAGGAATTTTATGAATAATCAGTTTGCTAAAAATTTAAAAAGTATTAGAAAGGAACATAATCTTTCTCAAGAGCAGTTAGCAGAAGAACTTGAAGTATCCAGACAAGCTATATCCAAATGGGAATCATCATCAGCATATCCTGAAATGGATAAGATAATAGCTTTATGTGAAAAATTTGATTTAAATATTGATGATCTACTTCATAGAGATATTAAGGAAGTGCAAAAAGAAGCTGAAAGCAAAAAATCTATAAATAAAGGGATGAATGACTTTTTAAACTTTATTACAGATACTATTAATTTATTTAGTAGTATGAATGCTAAAAGTAAAATTAAGTGTTTGCTTGAGCAAATAGCAATTATTGGAGTTTTAGTTTTGCTATCTTGTATTATAGTACCTATGGGAAACATGATATTTTTACAATTGTTTGAAGCATTGCCATTTAAAATATTAAATCCAATCGTAAGTTTGTTAACAACAGCAGTAACACTTTTTTGTATAATCATGTCACTTATAATTTTAATCCATATCTTTAAAGCAAGATATTTAGACTATTTTAAAAAAGCTAAAAATAATAATGATAATAAGTTGATTAACTTTAAAGAGGGCGATATTGATTGTAAGCAAAATGATGAAAAAATTATAATTCGTGATCCTAAACATAGTGAATATAATTTTTTTGGAGATTTATTTAAACTTATATCTATAATTATTAAATTCTTTGTTTTGATTTTTACCCTTTTCGTGGCCTTCATTCTAGTTTTATTATTAATTAGTATGGTTCTATCATTCTTAGTATATAAATCCGGCCTTTTCTTTGTTGGCTTATTAGTTTCAATACTATCATTAAGCTTTGTTATGGCTATTATATTATTAATTAGTCTAAATTTTATATTTAGCCGTAAAAATGAGCAAAGAAAAATTGTTTATAGCTTTATTGCTTGTATTGTAACCTTAGGTTTAGGTATTGGTCTTGCCTTTATAGGAACTCTTAACTTCAGATTTTTAAAAACCAATGAAAATATGCTTAAACAAGAAACTAAAGAATTTGCAATGACTGATAATCTTTTCTTTGAACTTTCCACTGATGATATTACTTATGTTGAGTCGGAAATTGACAATATAAAAGTTGAATATAAAATAAATAGATATGCTAAAGCTATTGTTTATGCTCCAGAAGATAATCAAGGAATTACTATCTTTGCACAGTGCTCCGATCCTATTAAACTTATAAAAGAAGTTTTAAATAATATTAATAATAAAAGAATTAGTCCTATTAATTTTGAAATAAGTGATATTACTATCTATGCCTCTAAAGAAAATATTGAAAAAATTAAAAATAAATTTATTTATTATTATAATAATTTTAATAATTATGAAGATACTATCAACTACTATATGGACTTAGTTAACAGTTTAGAAAATCAAAATTATGAGTATGAGCTAAAGATTGATGAACTTAATGAACAAATTGAACAATATAAAAATACTTTAAAAATAAATGGGTTAGAGTAGAGATTTTACCTTAATACTTGTATTCTTAAAACTATCTATAATTAATCAAGTTTCATAAGCTTCGTGAGCCACTAAAACTTTTGATGGTAGTTCGCTCCATTTTGGCCTTGCTATATAGCATTTTGCTTGCCATTTCAATTTTAACTATTATAAAGGCGTTAAAATTAACCATGATTTCAACATTTTTGCCGAAGCCGGTATAAAACTAGACCCGAAATATAATTAATTGACATTTTAAAAAAAGAAGAGACTAATTAATTAAAAATACAAGTAACATTATTATTTGTCGGTGCATTAAATAGTATATATAGAAAAAATATTTAACATTTTCCCCTTTTTGGCCATTATAAAGAATCATAAAGGGAACAGCTAAAATCATAAAACATTGTATACGATTAAAAAATATATTTAAATTTAATAAAGGAATTTGTGATACAAAATTAAAGGTGTTTGTATAAAACATAAAAATTATTAACAAGCAAAAGACACTATATGCTAAAATTTGCTTGTTTTTATTTTTTAGAAAATATAATAGTATTCCTAGTAAAACAAAGCCAAATTTATAGTCAACTTCTGCAAGAGAAGGGAAAAAAGTATGCTTCATTATAATGTAAAAATAGTTATTAGTAGAATAGATTAATAAATTAATATTTTTTTGAAATATTGTAGGAATTAAAGTAATAAAGAAAAATAATATATATAATAAACATTTTTTATAATTCTTTTGCTTAAAATAAACAACTAATTTTTCTATTAAGAAGATAAATAAAACAGTATATAAAAAGGTGTACATAATGTTATTTGGAATATTATTTAAAGTAATAGAATTATAGTAATAATTAAAAAGATAATTAAATAAACTTACGGAAATGCTTGCAATCCATAATCTTAATATAAATTTAGGCTTGCTTTTGGTATGCCTAAAGCTTTGAACTAAAATAAACAAGAATAATGGTGCGGCAATTCTGCCCAATATTCGAAATATCTCATAATATTTATGAACAAATGGAAGTTTGGAAGCATGAACTCCAATATGATCAATAGTCATAAATATTAGAGCTATTATTTTTATTTGAAAGGAGGAAAGCCCTCTAAATTTTTTTGAACTTTTCACTATAATTCACCCCATTAACTACAATCAGGTTAACTTATTATTAATATTATATCAAAAAACGTGTATAAGGTATAAAATGATAATCAAAGTTAAAAATCTAAAAATAACTCGTTTATTTCTATTTATTAGAAAATAATTGAAAAATTGTAGCAAATAGGAAGTTAATCTAATTAAAATGTAAATTTTCTTAAGACGTTTACTTGAAATGTTGAAAAATTGAACCTATTATGTTAGTATGATACTAGATAAAATAGAGAGGAGCATATAAAATGTCAGATAGCGATATTGCAAGATTAAGAGAAATGTGCGCTGATTTTAAAAAATGGCGTGACTTAGAAACCGATGGAAATGGAAATAACTTACATGATATTAAAAATTCTTTTGATTATGTAAGAGATTCTTTAGAAACATACGAAATTTCATCAACAAAATTTGGTAGTAGCTTATCTGCCAAAGCTGAAGCCGCAGGAAATGTACTAAGCGAATTATGGTTAATATTTCAAAACCTAGAAAATGCTGTAACATTATTCTGTGATGAACAAGCAAGAAATAATGGTCAAGGTAATTAATTTTAAGAAAGGAAAGTGATATTATGGCAGCATCAAGAACTCCTGGAGCTACTATTCCAGAAGAATTACAAAGAGAAGCAGATAGAATTCAAGAACAATTTTCTCAATTACAAATAATATTAAATAATGCCGCTAGTCATTTAGCAGAAATGAGCACTATGATGCAACCTTACGATACTACTTTAGCAGGCAAGATGGATGAGTTAAACCAAATAATCTCTGATTATGTGCCAAAAGCTAAAAATATTTATGATGATGTATCAGATAGCTTATCAGCATATGCAGCAAATTTATCTTCTAGCTTAGAAAATTTAACAGGTGGAATTGATAAATTAAGATCTTCTGTTGATAACTTGGCGTAGATATTTTTTAAAGTTTTTAAGACAAGGCTATGTTTAAACATAGTTTTTTTGTTGTATAATCAACGCAAAATATATTATAATTATTTTAGAAAAGAGGCTTTAAGATGCAATTTGAACCATATGAAATTGAAAAATTAACTGAAGAAATTGTGAATTTGAGTAAATTATTAACAGATGATACTGCATATGAGCTCAATACCTCTTGTCAAAAATTAAACACCATAATTAATAATTTAAATATTAAAATTGATGTTGAAGAAAATTTTAGTAATTTAAAAAGTGCTATAAGTGATATTCAAAGTGATACTATTACAGCTTTAGACAATGTTAAAAATGATTTAGTATCTGGTAGTGGGGGAAATTAATCATGAATATGGTAGAGTTTAAAAATTGTGCTATATCAGTAAAAACAAATGGTCAATTATTAATTAATAAATATAAAAGTATTATCTTAATTCTTACAAATATTTATAATATTATCCAAAATAAACAACTTGCGAATGCTAAATATATTAGTGATTTAATCGAAAGATATAATGTATTAATAGAAACAATCACTACTAATTGTATAGAGCTTTCAGATAGAGCTCTTAAGTACGCTGATAACTTCTCTAACAATTTAGAAGAATTTGCCTCTCGTATTAATGAATTGCTAAGAAATATAGATAGTCAATCAGTTAAACAAAATATTGAAACATTAGATATTGAATCTTTATAAATTACTGACTTTATGTCAGTTTTTTAATACAAATATATTTTAGTATACAATTCTATAAAACGGGCATACTAATAACATCAATATAAAATAATATTGGTAAAGCAAAATAAATATTATTTTGCAAAAATTTTAAAGAAAGGAGTAAGGACATGAAAAACTTGAAAACTGTATTATATTTAGTTGTAATAGCAGTTGTATCTTTATTTATGACTTTAAATGTAAGTGCTGCCGAAACTGTTAAAATAAGAGTAATTGATGAATTGACTGGAGCAGATTTTAGTTATCAAGTAAAATCAGGTCAATCTTTAAATGAACTTAAAGAACAAAGTTTTGCAAGTAAATTAAAAGAAGTTATAGATAATGTAGATGATAATTATATTACTTTTATTAATGTATCTACCGGTAAAGAAATAGATTTAAATGAAAAAATATATTCTGACTTAACGATTAAAGCGGTTAGTAAAAGTGATACTGTCGATATAACAATTGCTAATACAGGCAATACGTTTAAAAATCTTGAGGCCGGAATAACTATCAATAAATTAAAAGATTTATCTTATGGTAGTCAAGTAAAGAATCTAATTAACGATAAAGACAAGGAATTTGCTATGTTTATAAATGTTAAAACAGGCGAAGAAATAGATCTTGATGAACCAATTTATGTGAATATGACTATAAAGGCTATCTACTATATTACTGTTAATATTGATAAGGTAAATCATAAGGTATTAGAAAATACCAAATTAGCAGATTTATATCAATATGCTGCTAAAAAAGATGGTTATGAATTTGTAGGCTTTGTTGATGCTGAAGGAAATACTGCTACAGATGCTGATGTGGTTGATAAAGCAATTTTTACATCAACTTATAAAAAAATCGAACAAGAAGAAGTACCTAATACTTACGATAAAGGGTTAACTTATATAAGTGTAGCATTAATAAGTTTACTAGGTATGTCATATTGTTATAAATTTATTAAAAGATTTAATTAGTTAAATAATATAATGATAGTTTTAAACAGACTATCATTTTTTGTTGTATATAACATATAAATAATTTAAAATAGTAATAAAATTATTTGTAATGGAAGGAAATGCCATATGGATTATAGTGCTTTAATAAATAAAGAACATAGGCTAAATAGTTCTTATGTGCCAAATGATTTGGTTATCACGGACAATAATGAAAATAATTTTCATAATTATAAAGATCCTACACTAAAGCCAATGATAAGTGCATCTATTTTACCTTATTTTCTTATGATGCAAGCTGCTGCTCTAAAAGAAGGATTTCATATTATAATTGATAGTGGCTATCGTTCTTATGATTATCAACAAGTAATATGGGATAAAAATGTAGAGGAAAAAGGTATTGAATATACTAAAAGATATGTTATGATTCCAGGAGCTAGTGAGCACCAAAGTGGAATCGCATTTGATATCGCATATATAAGAAATGGATTATACACAGATGATGTTACAGGTGATGATCCCGAGTATGCTTGGCTAATGAATAATGCTCATTTATATGGTTTTATTTTGAGATATCCAAAAGATAAAGAGGATATAACCGGTATTAATTTCGAACCATGGCATTTTCGATTTGTTGGTGTAGAGCTAGCAACATACTTACATGAAAATAATATTTCTTTAGAAGAATACCATGCTCGTAAAAAAGAGGAAGATCCAAATCATAATAGATAAAATAAAAACTTGGCCGATATTTTGACCAAGTCTTTTTTATTCATTAGCCTTTCTTAAGGCTTCTTCATAGTATTGCTCATTGACTTTTAGCCGCTCATCATTAGGATTTAGTTCCATAGCTTTTTTATTGTATGTAACAGCCTGTTTATATTTGCCTAAAGTGTAAGAATTGATAGCATATAAATCATAAGGGTAACTATCCCAAGCGAATTCTTCGTTTAGATAAGAAACGCTTTTTTCTTTTATTGCAAATGCTTTATCAAGCTCCTCTAAAACCTTTTTGGGTTCATTTAATTCGTTGTATAATCCTGCAAGTTCAATATAGCTTTCTCTTAAATATGGTGCTTCGTTTTCTGCTTTTTCAAACCACATTATTGCTTCTTCATCAAAACCTAATCTATGATAGCATCTTGCCATATACCTCATTGAAGCACATCTTTCATCTTTCCATGTGGCTCTAGGAAGCTTTAGATGCTTATGTAACATTTTGATAGCATCAAAGTTACGATTATAATACATATATTCTCTTCCTAAATAGTGGACATTTCGATCATCTTCAGGATCTTCTTCAACACTAAGTTCTAATAAAGGAAGATATGAGCTTCGGCTTTTACTTGAATCAGGGTGATGGTTAAGAACAACACCTTCTATTAACTGATATGATTCATTAATTTCAGGAGTAAGTACTTCATGAACTGGATGAGTCCAATGATATCCTTTGATATGAATCTTATCTAAATAAAATGTTGTGGCAGGAGTAATACCGTCCTCTTTAAAAGACCAATTATATAAATACTTAACTCTTGTCGTGCCTTTTTGAAAATTATCTTCGATTAATTTTCGCCAGCCTTCATTAAATACCTCATCTAAATCTGTACATACATATAAATCTGTATCGTCAGGTACTAATTTTAAAGACTCATTGCGAGCCTTATCAAATCGCCAAGGGCTGATAACCTTTGTTTCTACATGTACTCCTAAGTCTTTTAATTTTTTTACAGTATCATCACTAGAGCCAGTATCCAAGACGTATATTTCATCGGCTTCTTTCATGCTGTTATACCATCTTTCAACATGTTTACTTTCATTTTTGGTAATTGCATAAACACATATTTTCATAAAACACCTCTTTTTATATTTTTATGATTTTATCTTCATACATAGACTATTTAAATATTAATAAATTTAATTTCGGAATACATTACAATGGAGGTAATATGAACAATAACATACAAAGAGCTAGAGCTTACATAAATAAGTATAATCCTGATGGTGTATCTTGTTGTTGCTGTTATGGTC
>CANRMZ010000012.1 GCA_947631885.1 uncultured Bacilli bacterium | reverse complement strand
GCATTTCTTACTTCCTTAGCAGCTTTTTGAACAGCAGGAGTTCCTTTTTCAACCGCAACCTTAACTAGTTCATCGGCTTTTTTCTTAATAGCTTCCGCTTTTTCTTTAGCTATTTCTGCTACTTTTTCTTTATCTAAAGTAGCAAGTTCTTCTTTAAGTTCATTTACTTTTTTAGAAATATTATCTACTACTTCTTCCGTATCAATAGCTTTAGCTTTTTCTAATAATTCATTAATCTTGTTCTTAAGCTCTTTTCTAGTTTTGTCTCCACTTTGAGGGGCAAATAACATTCCAAGGCCTAGACCAATACCTGCTCCTAAAATAAAATTACCTTTCTTTCCCATTAATCTTCATTCCTTTCTTTATTTCTTAAAAAGACTTTGTCGACTACTTTAGTTATACCATCAACAATCTTTTCATATACAAAGTATACTTTACCTGAGGCGTTTTCAAGTAGATTGAAGAAGCCATTAAAAGTATCTAGCTTATTCTTGGCATCATCAATAACTTTTTGAGCCTTATCAATTGTTATTATAAGCTTAATTCCTAAAATAATGCCTACAATAATTAAAACTATTAATAACATATAAATCAAAATGGGTAAAAACTCTGCTAAAAAGTCCATATTATTCACCATCCTCTTTATTGTCATACATTGAGTCAATTAAATCAAATAAATCATTTTCTAAAGTATTATCTTCTTTATCTGTATCAGGCATCTTCATCTCTTTAGTATCTTCATGTACTTCTTCGATATCTTTAAGAGATTTACGACGTTTATCAAGTCTTGGTAATACATCACCAATTTCATTATCCATATCTTCCGAAGTATCTACAATAACATCAGAGGTATCTTCAAGAAGTTCATCAATAGTTTTAACCTTTCGCTCTTTTTCGGCAAGAGGTGTAAGAGTAACGGTTTTCTCTTCTTCATAGTAGTTAGATTTTTCTTCTCTTGGCTTATCAGGAATTTTCTTTTCCCCAAAAGCTTTATCTCTAACTTCTTTGATATCTATGGGATGATCTTTTTCATCACTTTTTTGTCTTATATCTTCTTTTTGATAGTCTTTATTTAAGATACCATATACAGGAGATATAATTGGTGAAGGTTTGAATTTCTTCTTTTCTATTGTCTCCGTAGTTTCAATCTTTTCAAATTTACCATAATCAGTTCTTTTTTCGATTCTTTTACGGCGTTCATATTCAAAAACATTAGTACTTCTTTTAGGTTCAGCAGCTTTACCAAGTGATACAGATGAAGTTACACGCATTGGATCAATTTTCTTTTCAAACTTTTCTTCATCAAATTCTACAAAAGGGAAGGTTCTTTCACTTTTATATAACTCTCTATCACTTAGATTAGCATTATTATCTTCGACTGCAGGAGCACTTCTGGTAAGCCTTTCGGGTTTTTCAACTCTTTCAGGATGAGCTATAGGAACTTCTTCTTTTCTAGGTTCAGCCATTTTTACTGGCTCTTTAGCACTTGGTGCAGGAGCAGGAGCAACCTTTTTCTCTTCCTTGACTTTTGCAGGAGTTTCTTCATTACGCATCTCAGGAGTTATCTTTATTTGCTCGGTATACTCCTCTTCATCAAATAATATATCTTTTAATTTTTTTAATATTCCCATGACTTCACCTTCCTAGTTAATCAAATCAGGATCTTTATATTCATCTTCCTCAGTCTTTGAGGTATCCTCAGTTGATACTTCAATATAATTACTATCATTTTTTACATCAGCAAAGATATCATAAATTTCATCATCAAAGTTTAAAACATCATCAGAAACTAGGGAAGCAATAACTACATCATTATATGTTATGCTCCTTAATATTGATACTGCATTGTCTAATGCTAGATTGATATCCTCATAATCTACCATTACTTCTATTTTAGCATAATTAAACATAATTTCAATCAAATATTGGCCATTTTCTTTTAAATTTATTTCGACATATCCGGCTTTACCTTCACTAGATAAAGCAGCTGAATAATAAGCATCTTTATTTACCTCATATTCAAAAGGAGTTTTGCTATTATAACTAATTACATCTACATATAAATAGTAGTTATATTTACTACTTGATAAAGTAACATTATATAAATTCTCTTTATCGATAGCTAAACCCGTAGGTAAATAATATTTAAAGCCTGTATTATAGGCATTATATTTCTTTTGTGGTGTACCAATAACGGCTACGATATCTTCAATACTATCTTTTCTAATGTTTTGACAACCAGTTATTAAAAATAAAACGGCTATTAATAAAACATACTTTATTTTCATAAAACACCTAATAATAATTATATCATTATTTAGATTATTTTTCCACCTTTACATATTTTATTTTGATGCCCTTTGAGGAAAACTTAGCCTCGTATTCAGTCATTATATTGGGAATATTTTCCTTATGCAAATCATAGCTTAATTTTATAATTTTATAGCCATAGTTTTGGAAGCTTTCTAAAGAGAAAGCAAATAAGTCATCGTTATCGGTTTTCATCTCGATAATCTTTTTGTCTTTAAATAAATTATCATATATTTTAAGTTGATTTTCATGAGTGAGTCTTCTTTTCGCATGTCTTGCTTTAGGCCATGGATCAGAAAAATTTAAAAATATTTTATCAATCTTATGATAAAGATATTCTGGTGCATCCTTAATATCCATAATCATGATTTTAAGATTATTTAATTCATATTCTCTTATTTTTTTAATAGCTACACTTGCTACCGAAGAATATTTTTCCACCCCAATAAAATTGATATTGGGATTTTCTAAAGCCATATTTAAGATAAAGTCACCTTTACCCATCCCTATTTCCATATAGATAGGATTATCATTTAAAAATAAATTTTCATCCACAAAGAAAGTACAATTATTTATAACTTCATCTTTATCTTTAGGATTTCTCATTCGCATTTAGCAACAACTTCTTTCTATAGCATATATTACTGATAAGGGAGGAATAACTATGCGTAAAAATCGTGGGGCTTTTTTTGAAAATAATGGCTCTATGCCTGGCATGAATCCCGGCCCTATGGGATTTCAAGCTAACTCATCATTTTATTCAGGTCCTAATATGCCGTTTAATAATGCATCTTCAGAGATTGAAGAAAGGCTTGCTAAAATCGAAAGATCAATTCAAAGACTTGATGCTAGAATTACGAAACTCGAAGGCTTAAATGTTAAATCGACTGATGATTTTGAGTCAACGACTAATAACATGTATATCCTTTAGCTATAAATTATCATTGCACTAAAGCAATAAAGCTGATCTTCACCACAGACACCTATAGCTACCTGAAACTTGATTTCTATTATATCATACGTTCCTGAAGATAAAAATTCGTTAATATCTTTTTCTAAATCCTTTTCGTGGGATTCATCAAATATTTTCACTTTCATATTATCACCAGGATAACTTTAGCATATTATAATCAATTATTTTGTCATTTTTTGAAGTATCTTTTAGATACTTTTTTTAATGATTTCATCATACATATTAGGATAATCTATTTTTAGTTCTATATCTTTATTTAAAACAGGATGGTTAAATTTTAGATAGTTAGCACATAAGCATAGATTTCTAAAGCCATCTTTATGTTTACTATACTTTTTATCTCCGGCGATAGGATGATTAATATTTGCTAGTTGGACTCTTATTTGATGTTTTCTTCCGGTTTTAATATCTATTTCAAGAAGACTATAACCCTTATTTTGAGTTATTACTTCATAAGAAGTTATAGCTTTTTTACCTATTTTAGGATTATCCGTTATATAAACCTCATAAGTTTTAGACTCGGCAAGTAAATTTACTAAAGTTTCCCTTTTCTTATTAATATGACCGTGTACTAAAGCCACATATTTTCTTACAACATTATCCCAGTTTTGTTGCAATATATTCTTAGTCTTAATATCTTTAGCAAAAATAACTAAGCCTTCCGTATCTTTGTCTAAACGATGAACCACAAATATTTTGTTATTCTTATTTTTCCTTTTTTCATATTCTAGTACTTCATGAAATAAAGTTTTCTCTCTTTCTTTATCAGTACCAATCGTTAAAAGATTAGGCTTTTTATAAACCACGATTATAAATTTATCTTCATATAAAATTTTAAGTTTTTCTTTTTTCATAAGCTCATTTTACAAAAAATTCTATAGTATTGCAAGGTAAGAAAATACTAGCTATAACAACGCAAAAACAAGATTTACTGTTGAAATCTTGTTTTTAATTAAATTCATTTGCTAATCATCTAAACTGCTAGCATTTATACAAAATGCTGCGTAAAGAGGAACAGATTTTATATTATTTTTAAAGCCAAAATTTTTAGAAGAAATTCTAATTCCATATTTAGGATTATATTCTTTCATATAATTTGCTAAACTCTTAGATTTCGTATGAATACTAGACTTGACTTCCAAAGGAATTATTAATCCCTTTTCAGATTGTAAAATAAAATCTAATTTGCTATCAAATTCATTTTTCCAATAATTAATATTTAATCCATTAAATTTAAGAGAGCTTGCTATATAGTTTTCAGTTAGCATGCCAATCATCAATTCATTAACTGCATCACGATTCTTAATTAAATATATGGGAAATTCACTTAAGTTTGTAAGTAATCCTACATCATTCATATATAATTTAAATGAGTCTAGCTCTTCATACATTTTTAATGGTAATCCTATTTTAGTTTTAACGCATTTATTTACTATACCAGCATCTACTAGCCAATTAATTGAATCGCCAAAAATAGTACTTGTTCCTCCTTTTTGAACTAACTTATATTGGAATTTTTTGTTATCTTTAGCAAGCTGAACAGGTATAGAATCAAATGTTGCTATTATTTTAGGAGCATAGGTTATATCACTATATTTAGTTATATCACTTTTATATGATTCTATTATTGCACTTTGATAATCAATAGCATTTAGCATTGAATTAGAATTAATAAATTCTTGAACTACTTCCGGCATACCTCCAATAGCTAAATAATCGTAATATAAGTCTAAAGCTTGTTTATGCAATTGGCTTGGCATTTGTTCATTGGAATGATAACATTCCTTTATCTTGTTTAATAGCAAGTCATTTTGTGTATTAATTAAGAATTCATCAAAAGATAAAGGATAAATAGTTAAAAAATCTACCTTTCCTACTGGGAAAGAAAAATCTTTTCTACTTATTTGCACCCCAAGTAAACTTCCTGCTCCAATAACATAATATTCCGGTGCTTCTTCATAAAAGTATTTTAAAGAAGTAAGAGCCCTTGTATTTTTTTGAATTTCATCAAAAAATATCAAAGTATTATCTTTGTCTATTTTTTTATTAAACGCTATTTCTAAGTTCTTAATAATATAGCTAGGGGAAATATCTTCATCAATTATTTTACCTACAATATCATTTGTTTCAAAATTCACATAGATAATATCTTTAAAATATTCTTTACCAAATTCTTTTACTAGGTAAGTTTTTCCAACTTGACGTGCTCCATAAAGAAGCAAAGGTTTTCTATTTTTCTTATTTTTCCAAGTGATTAGATCATTCATTGCTTTTCTTTGCATTATCATCACCCATTTATAATATACGCTATAACTCCAAAAAAGTCAATCCATTTCGTATCTTTTTGGAGTTATAGCGTATTTTTCATAAAAATAGCAAGATTTTATATTTAAATCTTGCTATTAATTTTAACCTTTAATTACAATGTTAACAATCTTCCCAGGAATAACTATGGTTTTAATAATTTCTTTTCCATCGATATATTTCTTAACATTTTCATTATCTTTAGCTTTTTGTAATATATCATCTTCACTATCACTTGATGTTGTAGTAATAGATCCACGTAATTTACCATTTATTTGAACAGCAATAGTCTTTTCATCATCAACAGTTTTCGCTTCATCATATTCAGGCCATTTATTTAAGCAGATAGGTTTGTTGCCTAAGCTTTCATTTAACTCTTCCGTAATATGCGGAGCCATTGGGTTTAACAATGTAAGAAGTGTTTCATAATCTTTTCTAGTTATAGATGCTTCATCTTCATAAGCATTAAGTAAAATCATAAGAGTTGATACGGCAGTATTATAGCCCATTGAATTTAAGTCATTTTCAACCTTTTTAATACTCTTATGAATTAAACTTTCAAGTTTTGGTGTATACTCATTATTATTTAAATCTACTTTATCTTTAAGCCGAATTACTCGATCAATAAATCTCTTACAACCTTTTAAAGAGTCCGTATTCCATGGAGCATCTTGTTCATAATCACCCATGAACATTTCATAGACTCTTAAAGTATCAGCGCCATATTCTTTTACAATGTCATCAGGGTTAATAACATTACCCTTACTCTTACTCATCTTTTCATTATTTGAGCCAAGTACCATACCATGACTAACTCTTACATCAATCATTTCTTTATTAGGTACTAAGCCAATGTTATATAAGAATTGAACCCAGAATCTAGCATATAATAAATGTCTTGCAGTATGTTCCATTCCCCCATTATACCAGTTAACTTTATTCCAGTATTTCATAGCATCCATACTAGCAAACTCTTTATCATTATTCGCATCCATGAATCTTAAGAAATACCAGCTTGAACCAGCCCAGTTAGGCATTGTATCAGTTTCACGAGTTGCAGGTCCACCACATTTAGGGCAAGTTGTATGAACAAAAGAATCTATTTTTGCAAGCGGGCTTTCACCATTGTCAGTAGGTTCATATTCAGCAACATCAGGAAGAAGAAGTGGTAAATCTTTTTCATCCATTGGTACCCAGCCACACTTAGGGCAGTTAATCATTGGGATTGGCTCGCCCCAGAATCTTTGTCTTGAGAATATCCAATCTCTCATTTTATAATTGACTTTTCTTTCACCCATTTTATTATCAGATAGCCATTTAATAATAGTATCAATAGCATCTTTTTTATTAAGGCCATCTAAGAAGCTTGAATTAATGTGAATACCATCACCTACCATAGCTCCAGGATTTAAAGCATATTCAAGTGTTTTCGCGTGTAACTCATCTTTGATTTCAGAAAGCGTATTTTGATCTACCCATTCAACATCAAAGGCTTCATCATCATCAAGATTTTGACTTTCTTTAGTATCATCTTTTAGCTTAAACATAAAGCCTGTACACTCTATATTAAAGTATTTATCTTTATTAAAGGCATAATAATGGTGATTAATCTTTGGTGTTTCACAAACAAGTTCAATATTACTATAACCTGTTTCTTCTTTTACTTCTCTTAAAGCACATTCAAGTGGACTTTCACCTTCTTTAATAGTGCCACCAATAAATAATCTTCCACCTTTTTCATGCCAGTTGATAGTTAAATATTTATCATTTTTTTCATCATAAACAATAGCAACAATACTATTTTTCTTAAACTCATTTTCATGAGGTGTTCCTGTTACTTCTTCAAGAACTTGGATAATTGGGATATTAAATTTCTTAGCAAAGTCATAGTCTCTTTCATCATGAGCAGGTACCGCCATAATAGCTCCTGTTCCATAACTTGCAAGAACATAATCAGAAATATAAATAGGTATTTCTTTACCATTAACAGGATTTATAGCATAAGCTCCTGTGAAAACGCCTGTTTTTTCTTTATTAAGTTCGGTTCTTTCCATTTCATTTTTTAAAGAACAAGCTTCTTGATATTTTTTTACTTCTTCCTCATGCTCTTTAGTAGTAATTTTAGGAACAAGTTCATGTTCTGGTGAAAGAACACAGTAAGTTACCCCGAATAAAGTATCAGGACGAGTTGTATAGACAACAAAGTCATAATCCGTATTTGCTACTTTAAAAGTAACATTTGCTCCCTCACTTTTACCAATCCAATTTATTTGACCAAGTTTTACTTTCTCGGCAAAATGTGTATCTTCAAGACCATTAAGTAAGTCTTCAGCATAGTCACTCATTCTAAGCATCCATTGGGATTTTTCTTTTTGTACTACTTTAGAGCCACATCTTTCACATACGCCACCTGCAGCATCTTCATTAGAAAGAACACTTTTGCATGTTGGGCACCAGTTTACAGGCACACAGGCTTTATAAGCCATATTATGTTTATAAAATTGTAAGAATTGCCATTGGGTCCATTTATAATATTCAGGATCAGTTGTTGAAAATTCTCGATCCCAGTCAAATGAGAAACCTAATGATTTCATTTGGCCTTTAAAGGTTTTAATATTCTCTCTTACTGCTTCTTTAGGATGAATATGATTTTTGATAGCGTATTGCTCGGCAGGAGCACCAAAAGCATCCCAACCCATGGGATATAAAACATTATATCCTTGCATTCTTTTCATACGAGCTATCGCATCTTGTGCAGTATAGCTTCTTACATGGCCAACGTGAAGACCTGCTCCACTTGGATAAGGGAACTCGACTAAAATATAATAAGGCTTTTTAGAACTATCTCCAGTTACTGCCTTAAACACTTTATTGTTATCCCAATATTCTTGCCATTTCTTTTCTATTTCATTAAAATTCATTTTCTATTACTCCTCTTTTCCAATATATTTCCAAGTATCCCATAGATACTATATATAAGGGCTATTGTTAAAACAAAACCTACCATTAATCTTAATACTATATGCCAGTGTAAAAGCTCAATAATGAAGAAAACAAAAGATATAATAAAAGCATTAATGAATGCTGTTAAAGCAAAGAATCCCTTATTTAATAAATATTCTTCTTTAATATTGTTACGCAGCATTAGATACTTTACTTCGGTTATCATAGTTTTTTTCTTTTTAGATTTAAGCCTTCTTATATCTCTAATATAAAAGAATAAAAAGACGATGACAAATGCCACGAGGGAAACTATTAGATTAATCATCATTTGCTTATCCATAATTACCTCCAAAAAAAAGGTAGCACCAAAGGGCGATTTAATCGCGGTACCACCTTTATTTATAACTTTAAATTGATAAGGGAACTACCCCAACACATCCAAAAGCAAGTTCAAAAATAGGTATTATTAACTTTCACCAACCGTTAATTCTCTTATAAACACCAGATTTTCTAATACTCTTTCTTCATCTGCTTAAGCAAGATTATACAACAAACTTTTTTTAAAAACAACTAAATATTTGGGTTAGGACATACTATTGATTGAGTCTTCCAACCATTTACTTTATATTCACAATAGCATGCATCACCTAGACAATCACAATTAATTGCTTCATCACAATGTTCAGAATAAACAGGATCTACAACGGAAGGAGTTTCTTCGTCATCGTTATAATCCATATCAGAATCATAATCGTAATCAGTGTCATAATCTGGTTGTTCTAAATATGGAGCTAAAACATCATATAAATCAGAGTTCTCTAAAGCACCCATTAAATTATCAGAAAGTTTTTCCGCATCTACTTCTTCAATAGAAATGGCTTTAGATACATCAGGTTTAGTTAACTTTTCATCATAAGTAACTTTAACATTTAACTTAACTGCTATTTCACTGGTCTTACCATCTTGTTCTACCCTTACCTTAACTTGCATCTTAACAGTGTCATCAACCGTTTCAGAAGATATAGCTAAAGTAACACCTGATATATCATCACTTACTTCACCTTCGATAGTTACTGTTAATTCAGCTTTAGTTTCAGTGGATACTAATGTACCCGTTAAAATAGTTTCACCATCTACAGTAATCTTAAAATCAGATTTAGTATCTTTAGTATTTACTTCAAATACAAATGATTCTTTATCATCAAGGGAAATCTTTATACCACTATTATCGCCATCTTCGTAATAGTCTAATAAGTTAATAGTTTGGCCATCATCTTTAACAATTAATTTAACACCAATTACTTGGTTAGTAAGCATACTGGTATAAACGTTAAAATAAACTTTAGCAGTTGATCCAGTTAGTTCAGGATCTTTTACTTCATCAATTAAAGAATCTAATAATTCTTTAACATCATTTACAGTAACTTCATTTGGTACTACACCTTCAGTTGTTGAATTTGAATTAATTGTAGTAGCTACAGATGAAGATAAAACTTCATTTGCAAAATCCGTAATTATTTGTAATGATTTTTCATCGTTTCTAAATGTAGTAAGCATTGTTTTTAACATAGAGTAAGCTGTAGCTTCATCAATAACATATGAGTTATTAAAAGCTTTAACAGACTTGCCATTTATCTTAGCCGTTTCTAATTTTCTTGTGAATTTATCTTTATTAAATGAATCTTTAAGAGCTTTTTGTAATGTATCTAATAAATGAGTAGTATTTTCACTATTTAGTAAATCAAGAAGGCCTGTTAACTCTTCAGTATCAATATTAATTTCAGCATCGCCAACTTCAATTACTCGATCATATAAATCTTTTGAATCTAGATACATTTTATTATTTAATAGATAAACACTACCCTCAAGTAAAGATTTATTTTTCTCTAAAGCTGATAATTTTACATTAAAGTAATTATCTTCTTTATCTTCCTCAGCATCTAGTTTAAATGAGTAATCTTTTAACATGCTAAGTTCATCCATGTTAGTATCAAAGCTTAAATCTGCTGATAATTTCATTGTTTTAGCATCAGCATTAGTAGATACTGTTAGTTTTTCAGCAAATTCATGAGCATCAGCAAAGAAATCATCAATAATCTTATCATGAGCATTTCTTGGGCTAACACCAAAGAATAAATATGCTGCATAGCCACCTATACCTAGTACAACAACTAGAATAACAATGATGGCAATTAAAACGCCCTTATTCATACCTTTTTTCTTCGGAGGTTCTACTGGAGCTGGTGCAGGAGCAGGAGCAATAGGAACTTCCATAACAGGAGCTGCTTGTGCTGGTGTAGGTGCTTGAGGTGCTGGGTTTTCTACTTCTTCCATAAAGTTTGGATTAACAACAGCTGTAGTCATTCCCTCATCAGCATTATTTTGAGGGGTTGGTGCAGGATTGTTTGCCGGCATATTAGTTTCTATAGGGGTATTTTCAATGTTAGGATTTTGTTCATTATTCATAATATACTACCTTCCTTCTAAATCTCTGCTATATAATCATATAGCTTCATGAACATTTTTATAAATACTTGACCTAAGCCTTTTTTCCTTAGTTTACGTATTTCAATTCTTTTTCTTTTAACATCAAGATCACTAAAGCAAATCCGTGATAAACTTTCTTTAACATCAGTTGGAATCTTTAAATCAGAAATAATTGAGTTTATATCTTCATTAAGAATTCTGGCAGCATCGATTTCAATATCTTTACCACTACAGCTTATTGTAAGTTGTCTTGTGGTTGGAACACCATTTATCTTAACTACAAAGTCATTATTTTTAACTTCATATAAGACATTATCGGTGATTTTTTCACTATCGATATAAACTTCCACTTTTTCCGCTTCCTTGGTATTTCTAAAGATAATCTTATAATCTCTTCGATCAGGAATGATCTTCGTCTTACCATCAATTGGATGGATTATAACTGTATAATTATTCTCCATATAATTATAATCTATCGCGGTCTTTATATAATAGCCATCTTCATACATCTTCGTAACACCATCGTCTTCATACATAACATAAGTATTACTTCGACCAGGGAAAATATGGATTTCCATTCTATCAGGACTATCACAAGAATTATATGTCTCTTCGTTCAAATTAGCAAGAGGTATTATAGCTCCGGCCTTAGCAAAGACGGGATAATCCTCATCGTTATAGAACGTAACATATCTTTTTCCTCCGACAAATTTTTTACCACCTTGGAACTCATACCATGTTCCTTTAGGCAAAAATAATCTTTGAATAGTACGGTTCATGACCCGATCTTTGGGTGTTGTAATTGGGCAGATAAATAGTTCGCTACCAAAGAAATATTCATTTTTATAATCAGGCTCATCATACAACTCGGGATACGAATAGTAAAGGGGTTGCACTAAAGGCATTCCCGTAGTTGAGTATGTATAGCCCTCCGTATAAATATATGGTATTAAACTAAGTCTTAGCTGTGTATAACTCTTAACAATGTTATAGGTTTTATAATCCCATAACCAAGGCTCTCTTTTATAATAGATACCTCTTTTGGCACTAAATCTAAAGATAGGTGAAAATGTGGCCAGTTCGACATGTCTTACATATAACTCTTCATCTTCGGTACCATCTTTATAACCCCCGACATCATGGCTCCACCATGAAAGACCTATATTACTAGCATTAGAATTATAAAATGGTAAGTATTTAAGAGTATCCCAGCTTACAACGGTTTCACCCGAGTATAAAACCCCATCATGATGGGCTGCTACCCCAGGATTTCTCGTTAAAAGCATAGGTCGTTTTTCTTCCGAGCGATTAAAATCTCTTATATGATAATTAACTAATGCTCTTAAATTTCTAACATCTTTTTTATAATCTATCCAAAAGAAGTCTATATTACATTCTACTAAAGGATTGATAATATATTCAAAATAAACGAGCATGAACATTTTATCAAAAGCATTGAATGGTATCGTTTCCTGAGGCATACCTCCAAGCTCTTTAGCATAGCCTTGAAAAGCTGGCTCATCAGGTCTTATACCTTCATCAGGATCAATGTTAATTCCTACCCTAACCCCCATCTCATGCATTGTTTTAACAAACTCTGGAGGATTTGGAAATAACTCTCTATTAAAGGTATATCCTGTTTTTCTTAAGTTGATATTTTGGGGATCTTTGGTATGCCAGAACTCTCCTAAAAGAAGAACATTAATTGGTATATCATTTACTCTAAATTTATTAACTAGTTTTCTGGTATCGTCACTGGAATATATCCGATCTCTAAACCACCATATTCCTAAAGCATATCTTGGTATTAATGATGGCTTACCAGTTAAATTAAAATAGTCTTTTAAACATAAACCAAAGTCTCTTTTATACATAAATAGATATATATCAACATTATCATTAACTTCTGAGACAACAACGCCTTGTTCATTAATTATCAAAGGACAAGAATCTTCAATAGCAACAAAACCATCGGTAGAATATAATCCTTTATCTAGTTTTTTCATACCACCTTTATAATCATCTAAACTAAAGGCAGAACCTTTAAAGTTACGGGCTTCAGGATGGTCATAATACCAAACTTTATCAGTATTTAATAATTTAACTTTTAAATTAGAATCAGGAGCAAAATTAGGCCCCTTGAAAGGCTTTTCTTTTAAATATTGCAAGACAAAATACTTTGTAGTAATAACTAAATATCGCTCATCTTCTTCAATCTTAAATTTTGGCACATCAAAATTCCGATTTACTACTAAATCGGTAGGCCTGTCATTGAAGTTACCACCTTTGGAATACTCTAGTCTCACAAGTCGATCAGTTAAAACTGTAATTCTATAAAAAGTTCCCCTTTTAATGGCAGCATCTTGACTAAGACAATTTTTTTCGTCCACCACAAAATGTTTTCCAAAACTGGCCATTGTGCAACCCTTTCTTATTATTAATAATAGTATCACATTTTTAAATTACGTTCAATTATTAATATAAAAAAGATAAGTTATTTCTAACCTATCTCAATACTGTTTAAAAAGCTTTTAATATCATCTAAAGTATAAATACCTTCATCATAATTCCAAGCAAAGTAGTAAGCATTCATATCATCTTTAATTAACCTTACAATAACTTTGATTGTTTTGTTATCAGTTCCAGTTTTAGTTACTGTCATATATCCTTTCAAATCACCATTGATAAGATATATATCATCTTCACTATTTAGAAACATATTTAGATTAGCGTATAAATAAGTTATTTGTTTTCTTTTTTTAACACTATCTAATAAGATATTTAACTTATCATCTTTATGCTGATAGCCATACTTTATTAAATCATAATCATCTTTGATACCATTTTTATTAAATAAGTTATCTATATCTACAGCATCCGTTCTTTTAATATTATCTTTATCGGTTCTATCAATACTAAAGGCTTTCATATATGACATTAAACCTTTGATAGTATATGTTTCAATACCAAAAGTAAATTTTGATACAACTTTATCATCTATTTTCTTTTCAAAAGAGCCACCAGATTTAAAAGAGTCAAACTTTTCCGCTTCAGCCTCGGTATAATCATGATAATGATTCTTTATTTTTATATTTTCAAATTCTAAATAATCATCCTCGAGTTTAGCATTTTTAAATTCTATAGTTTCTTTAACATTAAACTTTTTAATAAACTCTTTTAGATTTTCATAACGATAGTTATCAAAACTAAACTTTTGAAAATTGTATACTTTATAGCTAGCCAATATAGCTATTAAGATAATTACAACACTAACAATAATTATTATAATATTTTTCTTTTTCACTAGTTATTAAACTTTCCTTTTATCTCATTTAAGAAGTTATCGTTTTCAAGATAATCAATACCTATAGCTGCTTTAACTTCTTTTAAAGTTTCATTAGCTACTTCATTAGCAGCCATTGTTCCTTTTTTAATAATTCTGCTAGTAATAGTTGTGACATAAACTTTCCTCCTATTATTTATATTTATTAATTATGAATAGCTTGATTTAATTCATCTCTCATTCTAATTGCTTCTGCTCTAGTTGCTAACGCGTACTGTTCTTCTGTAT
>CANRMZ010000011.1 GCA_947631885.1 uncultured Bacilli bacterium | reverse complement strand
AGTTATACCTAAACGAATAGCTCCTGTTTGACCAGAGAATCCACCACCTGTAACTTCAACGGTAATATCGAAACGATTTAAGTTATCAGTTAGAACTAATGGTTGAGTTAAATCCATAACTAGTGTTTGATAAGGCATATATTCATTAACATCTACGCCATTAACAGTAATATTACCAGTACCACCAGTTAAAGTAACTTTTGCAATACTTTTCTTTCTTCTACCGGTTGCAGTCCATACTTGTTTATTTGCCATATTTCCTCCCTATTATATTTCCATCTTGCTAGGTTTTTGAGCTTCATGTTTATGATTTTCATCACGATATACGAATAATTTCTTACCCATTGCTCTACCTAAGCTATTATGAGGAAGCATGCCTTTAACAGCTCTTTCCATCATTTCTTCAGGATAATCTTTAATCATTGTTTTAGCAGTTCTTTCTCTTAGTCCTCCTGGATAACCTGAGTGATTGTAATATTTCTTATCCTCAAGTTTATTTCCAGTTAAAACTACTTTTGCTGCGTTAATGATTATTACATAATCTCCACAATCAACATATGGAGTATAAGTTGGTTTATGTTTTCCGCTTAGAACATGAGCAGCTTTAGTAGCAACGCGTCCTAAAGTTTGTCCTTCAGCATCTATTACATACCAATCTCTTTTGATATTTTCTTTAGTTTGCATAAATGATTTCATATATAAATTCCTTTCATTAATCCCTAGCTTCAGTTTCCCACGCTTAACCAGTTCATAAATAAAATGTACCATTTAAAATTATATGAAAAACAGGCCTAAAAGTCAATTAAAATCTTACGAAAAGCACCATTTTATGGCAAGTATTTAACTATTAGTACTAATAATTGTTATTTATACCATATTTTCTTTAAATATAGGCCTTCACTTGGTGCTGTTGGTAAGCTTTTAGCAACTCTTGGATTATAAAGCATTTGTTTAATAGTATCTTCATCTATTTTATATTTCCCTATCTCAATTAAGGATCCGACTAAATTACGGACCATATAACGGTAAAAACCTGCACCAATAAAACTTATCTCTAGTTTACCAAATCTTTCTTTAAATTTTATGCTATAAATAGTAGTTGTAGTATCATCTTTTTCGCCAGCCACAAAGTTTCTAAAATCATAAGTACCAACAAATAATTTGGCAGCACTTTTCATAGCTTTAACATCTAACTTAAAACGAGGTTGATAATAATAGTCATTTAGAAAAGCTTGAAATGGTCCTAGATTAATCTTGTATACATATTCTTTTTTTATGGCACTAAAGCGAGCATGAAAGTTAAAAGATTCTTTACTAACATCTTTGATAACTATATCCGGATTTAATAGTTTATTCATTTCTTCTTTTAGCTTTGGGATATCTTCGATAGCATCAAAGTGAGCAACTTGGCCTATGGCATGTACGCCAGCATCGGTTCTGCCAGCACCTTTTATCTCTATGTCATCGTCATAAATCTTACTAAGGGCTTTTTCGATTTCACCTTGAACTGATCTATCCTTTTTTTGCCTTTGAAAACCATTAAATTTAGAGCCATCATAGCTAAATACTATTTTTATTCTCATTGAAGCCTCCGATATATATCTTTCATTAATTCATTAATATCTGTTGTTTCATTTAAATTAGCACCTTTACTATTAGCGTACTTAATAAATTTAACTATTTTAGGCATATCAACATAGTCATATAAATGATCGTCAAATATATTATCCGTGGCATAAATAATTCTATTAGTATATATAGCAAAATGATCACACATCATAGCTAAGAAGTCTAAATCTCTTGATACTAATATAATCTTTCTATTATGTTTTACGATACGTTTAAAGATAATCTTAAAATAGTTTAAATCTTTTCTATTTAAGCCTTTAGAGAAGTCATATAAAACTATTACTTCATTTCCTAGAGAAGATGCTAACTGTAATTTGCTAAATTCTTTTGTTGATAAATTGTCTAAATCTTTGATATCAAGGCCTGCGATTTTCATACTATCTTCAGGCTTATAGGTTATAACTTTGCTTAAGTCTTTAGGATATGAGGGCAGATTAATCCTTGGTGTAATAACTCCTATAATATCAAAATCTAATTTTAAAATATCTTCTACCATAATTTATCCACCAACGCTTTTTCATCTAAATAGATGGAGTCAATAAGACCATAGTAATTTAACTGAAGAGATAAGTCATAGATAAAAGGCAAGCCAAAACCTAATTTTTTTAATATTCGCTCTTCTTTTAAAACGCTTATAACAGGTCCTTCGATTTGCACTTTATCATCGGTATAAACAATAAGTCTTTGGGCATATAAAGCTTCCTCGATTTTGGAAGTTATATTAACAAAATGAATATTTTTGTCTTCTAATTTTTTTAGGAATATTTGCACGTCACTATCTTTTAAATATCTAAGAACATCGTTAAGCACAACAAAATCAGAATCCACGAGTTTTAAATTAAGGGGATTTGTAACAATATTTTCGCCTTTGAAATAATCAAGAACTTTTACATTATTATCAGTTATAATTGTTGTATTAATGCTTTTATTTATGTTCATTATTTTCTTTATACCTCTTTACTAAATTACTTATTTTTATAAAGTGATGATTAACTCCTGATTTACCTATCTTATAATTATACTCCAAAGTTATAATTTCAGCGAGTTCTGCTAAAGAAGATTCAGGATATTTTTCTCTTACCTCCAAGACTATTTTAGTCTTATCATCTAAAATATCAACAAGATCATGCTCTCTTAAGAACTTAATTTCCTCAAGTTGTTTCATACCTGTTTCAATACTACGAGTTTGATTAGATATCTCACAGTTATTAAGTCTATTAACCATGTTTTTATGATCTCTATATATTCTTATATCCTCAAAAAAGAAAAGAGATGACGTAGCCTTAAACATTCTCAATAAATCGCTAATATTATCACTAGATTTTAAATATACAATGTATTTATAGCCTCTTTCGACAATTTTAGCATTTAAGTCAAAGTCATTTAAGAGTTTTTGAATTGTTTTAGCCATCGCTGTATTATTACAAATAAATTCTAGATGATATCCACTTGTCTGAGGGTTTGATACATTACCACATGCCAAAAAAGCACCTTGTAAAAAGGCTATTTTTTCTTCCGTTACGGAAGGTACTCTTGTCATTCTGGAAAGATTTAAATCATCTTTTATAAATTCTACTTTATCTTTAATGGTTAGGATATATATTTGTTTTACTCTAAAACGTTTTTGCAAACGAATTGTTATCGTAGGGTTAATATCATAAACCATTTTAATTTCTTTATATATTTTACGAGCTACCGAAGCATTTTCAAGGGTTAGTTTTATATCCGATTTTATTTTACCACTACATTTAATAAAGGCTTCAAGTTCATATCTAGCCTCCATTAAGCTGAAATCACTTTTAGATATTTCTTCTTTAAGTGATGTTGTATAGGTCATTTTCTACCTTCCATTAAGTAAGAAAATACTAGATATCCTACTTTTAATGAATCATGACGATAATAGCCATCTTCAATCTTATATAAAACATCTCCTATAACATGTACGCCCATCTTTTCAAGCTCTTCTTCATCTAATTCTACAGGATCTTTTTGCTCTTTAGTAGAGTACTTTAATGCTAGTTTACTACTCATTTTTTTAGAATTAGCTAGTACAATATCTATTGAATTTTTACCTAAATATTTTTCAAGTATCTTAATATGATCTGATACTTTAAAATCATCAGTTTCTCCTGGTTGAGTAAATAAATTACAAATATACATTGTTTTAGCTTTACTATTTTGAATAGCTTTTACTACCTCTTCACTAATTAAATGGGGAAGAATACTAGTTATTAAACTACCTGAAGATATAATTATTAAGTCAGCTTCTTTAACGGCTTTTAAAACTTTAGGATTAACATCTATTGGTTTGCTATATTTTAAGCCTTTGATTTTGCTTAAAGAATGAGTAACTTGGTTCTCACCATATATTTCATGACCATCTTCAGCAATACCAATTAAATCAACAGAATCTTCCGTAAGCGGTAAAACTTTACCATTTTCAATATCAAGAATATTTTCTAAAACAGGTAAACTATTTGCAAAATTACCATGCATATCCAAAAGGGCTGTTAAAAGTAAATTCTTAATAGAGTGGTTATAAACACTTTGATTTTTAAAACGATAATTCATTAAATTAATAACATCTTCGCTAGCATTAGACATTGATACCATTACCTTGGTTATATCACCAACCGCAGGTATATTTAGCTCTTCACGAAGTTTACCAGTAGATGCACCATTGTCACAAACAGTAACAACAGCAGTTATATCAACAGGGAATAATTTGAGTCCCTTTAGAATTTGAGAAAGGCCTGAACCTCCCCCGAAAATTACAATCTTTTTCATATGCAAATCACAACCATATTTTATCATATAATAAAATAAAATGCACTTGGGTACATTTTATTACTTATGTCTATGTAAAACCTTCATAACTAGTGATGACTTGACTTGCATAGCTCCTACAGGGCAAAACTCTTGACAGCAATAACACTTAATACACTTAGAACGATCTATATGCGGCTTTTTATTTACCATAGCTATTGCCTTCATAGGACAAACACTAGCACATTTTCCACAGCCAACGCATTTATTTTCTTTGCAAACTGGTTTATTACTAAATAATTTATTAGCAACTTTTCCTACAAATTTCTTATCGTCCATAAAAAATAAAGGATGGGCTTTTATTAAAACATAATCTTTAACTAAATATTTATTTAAATCATCATTAAGTTCTATTTTATCAGGATGACATAATTCTCTTGTTATTGATTCTTTGATTGTTGGCACTTCTTCAGGTACTAAGCCAATAATCTTACTAGCAACATAATCAAGTTCGTAAGGATTACTACTTGTTAAGATGCATCCTATATGGCGGCTTTTTCCCGCGGTTGGGCCATTTCCTTCCATGCCATCGATAGCATCTATAATATTTATCGGCATTTTAAAATAAGTATTTAAATCGATTAACATGTTAGCAAAGTCTTCATGTTTAGGAAAACGGTAATGATACTCAGGTTTTAAAGTTCCAGGGATTGTGCCAAATAAATTTTTAACACTAGCGCTCATACCCATCATACCATGCGTTTTAAGTTTAGAAAAATTAATTAATAAATCGGCATTATCAAGATATGCAGTATATTCAAATGTCTTTAATAATTTTGCATTTTCATAAGTAGTTTTAACTGTCTCAAAATTATCATTTAACTGAGCATTAGTCTCTTTCATCTTCGTAGCATTATACACCGCATTAAGATATGGTTTAGTATATACTCCTCCGGGACTATCACCAATTACAACACTACATCCTTTTGCTAATAGATAATTAGTTAAATGCTTAAGTAAACTGGGATGAGTAGTAGCACTTTTCTCAGGAGCCATAGCACTGACTAAATTAGCCTTAATAACTACTTTAGTACCCTGTTTTATATTTTTTAGTTCATCATAAAAACCTATTATCTTATCAATAACAGGTTTAGCATCTTCATCGTTATAAGAATCACATTTATAAATATTTACTTTACTCATTATACATTAAATCTAAAGTAACAAATGTCGCCATCTTGCATTACATAGTCTTTACCTTCAAGGCGTAAACGGCCTGCCTCTCTTACTTTAGCCTCGCTTCCATATTTCTTTAAATCATCAAAGCTCATAACTTCTGCCTTAATAAAGCCTCTTTCAAAGTCTGAATGGATTATACCTGCACAAGATGGAGCCTTAGTTCCTTTGGCAAAAGTCCATGCTCTTACCTCATCTTTTCCACAAGTAAAGAAAGTGGATAGTCCTAGTAAATCATATGTTGCATATATAAGTTTATCAAGACCAGAATTAGTAACTCCCATTTCTTTTAAATATTCTTTTCTTTCGGCATCATCAAATGAAGATAAATCTTCTTCCATCTTAGCACATATAACGACAACAGCAGAGCCTTCATTACTAGCGTATTCTTTAACTTGTTTAGTATATTCATTATCGCCAACCGCTACAGTGTCTTCGTCAACATTAGCAGCATATATAACCTTTTTAGCCGTTATTAAATTAAAGTTTTTAATTATTAAGTTTTCTTCTTTAGTAAGCTCAACTCTTCTTACCGGAATATTATTCATTAAAGCTTCTTGAAGCTTTTTAAGTAGGGCTACTTCTTGTAGAGCATCTTTTTCTTTAGTAGCTTGAGCTTTCTTTTCAATTCTGCCAAGACGAGATTCAATAATTTCTAAATCCGATAAAATAAGTTCAATATTAATAATATCAATATCACGAAGCGGATCAGTTGAACCGGCGACATGGGTTATTTCCGCATTATCAAAACATCTTACTACTTCAACTATAGCATCGACTTCTCTAATATGTGATAAAAATTTATTACCTAAACCTTCACCATGTGAAGCACCTGCGACTAGCCCAGCGATATCTATGAATTCATATGCCGTAGGCACTAAGCTCTTTGGCTCATACATTTCATTTAAAAAATCAAGTCTTTCATCAGGAACCTCAACGATACCAACATTAGGTTCAATGGTGGCAAATGGATAATTCGCTGCAATAATATTCTTTTTTGTAATTGCATTAAATAGTGTAGACTTTCCAACATTAGGTAGTCCCACGATACCTGCTTTTAAAGCCATAATCCCCTATCCTTTCTAAACAGCTATAACTCCTCCAACCCCAAGAGGCAAGCCAATTAAATACCATACAACTAAAATAACTAATAAAATTAGACCTGTAGCTATTGAATATGGTACTTGATATTTAATAACTGTACTAAGTCTTAAAGTATTTTCTTCTTGACTATATTTTTCAAGATAAGCTAAATAAACAATAAAGTAAGCAAACACTGGTGTAAGTCCAAGAGTTGCACATTCACCAAATCTAAGTATTACTTGAGCAAAACTGCCAGATAAGCCTGCACTTAAGAAAGTTGGAACAACTTGGGCAGACATAATAGTCCATTTATTAACCGTACCGGGTAAAAATATTGTTGCTATAGCACTGCATGCAAATAGCAAAACGACTAAGGCAAGGCCTGTAAAACCTGAAGATGAAATAAGATTTGAAAGTCCTGCAGTGACAACATTTCCAATATTAGTTTGTTTAAAAATACTGATAAATGTTGAAGCAGCAAAAATATACATGATTGTTTTACCCATACCATTTAAGCTATAACCTAAAGCTGTAACAGCTTCTCTATTATTTTTGATAGTCTTGGCACCAATACCATAAAATAAACCCCAGATGATAAATAGTAAAGTTATAATGAAAACAGAACCATTACTAAAAAATGAATCAGGGCCAAATAACTTATCGATATAAAGTTCGGCATTTCTATTTAAGAAATTTCCTGATAAAGGAAGACCCGGAATAATATTATAGATAAATATTATTAAATAAATTAAACTAGCAAAGCCGGCAAGTAAAAGGCCTCTTATTTGAGCTTTAGTTAGCTTTCTTTCGGTAAGAATTTCCGTTTCCTCAAAATCATATATAGGAAGTCTTTTGGCAATAATATTTTCGGTAATATAAGTAATTAATAAACTTACTAACATAATTGCTATAAGCATTATAAATATCATTGAGAATGCCCCAATAGTATAGTCAGTATTAAGAACACTCGCAGCAAGTTTAGTAAGTGATGATAATGATGAATCTATACTTGTTAATGTAATTGATAGCCCATAACCACATGTAAGCCCAGCGAAAGAAGCAATAATACCAATATTAGGATTTCTTTTGCCATACTTAAATATAAGGGCTGCAAGAGGTATAAATGCTATAAAAGGGATATTATCAATGATTGAAGATATAACACATATAAAGACAATTACAAATGTTATAACATTCTTCTTAGCTTTCTTCGTAAGTACTCCTATCATAGTTTTTAAAAAGCCTGAATAGTCCATTATACCTATTCCAAGTAAAACAATAATAAGATGAGCTAATACCGTAAAGTTAGCGAAATTAGCAACAGTATGTGAGAATATATATTTAATTCCACTTAGGCTGAATAAGGAATTAATCGACTCGGTAACTGATATATACTCCATTCTTGCTTCGTTAACAATAGGATGCGAAAACGAAATATTAAATAAAGATAAAATGCCACTTAAAACGACAGATACTACTACTAAAATAATAAATGTAATAACGGGATGCAGGGTAACTCTATCTTTATTTCTCTTTCTTTTCTTCATTTTTTATCACCTTTTTTAATTTTTTATGAAATTCTAAACGATCCATCATTATTTCACGGCCACATTGTTTGCATTTAATTTTAATGTCTGCCCCCACACGCGTAATTATCCACTCATTAGTACCACATGCATGAGGCTTTTTCATAATAACTTCATCATTTAAACTATATTCAAATTTCATATTAATCCTTTATATCAATATGGAATATTTCCATAATTCTTGCTAAATCAGTCATTGAATCATAAGAAATCTCAATCTTCTTATTAGAAATCTTAACTTTATTTCCAATTGCATCACTAAAAGCATCTTCATAAATACGATATTTTTCTTCTTTAACTCTAGCTTTAACAGCACTTGGCTTACTAGAAAGAAGTTTTTCAATATCACGAACATTAAGATTTTCTTTAACTATTTTTTTAGCAATTTTAATCATTTTATCTTGGTCATCTAGTTTGCTTAAGCTTCTAGCATGACTCATAGATATTGATTTATCTTTAACCATATCTTTAACTTCTTCAGGAAGTTTTAATATTCCAAGTAAGTTAGTTATATAACTTCTACTTTTACCAAACTTTTTAGCAAATTCTTCTTGAGTTAAACCTCTGGAACTAATTATAGCACTAATGCCTTCAGCTTCTTCAATAGGGTTCAAATCCTCTCTTTGAATATTTTCAAGAAGAGCAATTTCTTGCATTTCATCATCAGTAAAATCTTTAACTATCGCAGGTATGGAAGTTAGACCCGCAATTTTCGCAGCTTTAGTTCTTCTTTCACCTGCTACTATTTCATAGCCTTTAATGCTCTTTTTAACAATAATAGGCTCAACTATGCCATATTCTTTAATAGACTCAGCAAGCTCATTTAAAGCATCTTCATCAAATGTTTTACGTGGTTGATATGGGTTGGATCTTATTTCACTAAGAGGAATTTCCATACTGTTATTTTTCTCTTCTTTAACTATTTGCTCTTCAAAACTATCAAATGTTAAAGAAGCATTTGAGAATAATTCTTCAAGTCCCTTTCCTAAGGCCTTTTTATTCGCAGCCATCTCTTTCAATCACTTCCTTTGCTAAATTGTGATAAGCTTCAGCTCCACGGCTTTCAGGATCATATTCATTAATAGGCTTTCCATGTGAAGGAGCCTCTACTAATCTAACTAATCTAGGAATAATTGTATTAAATACTTTATCTTTAAAATATTTTCTTATTTCTTCAATAACCTCTAAACCAATATTAGTTCTACCATCAAGCATAGTAAGAAGAACCCCTTCAATTCTAAGTTCAGGATTCATACTATTTTGTACCATAATAATAGAATTTAATAATTGAGTAATACCCTCAAGAGCGTAGAATTCACATTGAACAGGTATTATAACAGCATCGCTTGCTACTAAAGCATTCATAGTACATAAGCCTAATGAAGGTTGGCAATCTATAATTATATAATCATATTTTTCTTTAACAGATTCTAGAGCATCACGAAGTTGATTATTTCTTTGAAAAGTATTATCAGCAAACATCTTTTTTACAAATTCAACATCAATACCGGCTAAATTTAAAGTAGAAGGAATAATGCTTAAATTCTTAAACTTCGTCTTATATATGGCTTTTTCTGTTTTGCAAAGTCCCGTAATTACTTCGTAAATATCATCTTCAAAATCGCTAGAATTTAGCCCACAGCCAGTGGTAGCGTTACTTTGAGGGTCCATATCAATAAGCAAAGTTTTCTTGCCTAATTGGCCTAAAGCAGCCGCTAAATTTATACTAGAGGTAGTCTTGCCTACTCCGCCTTTTTGATTTACTAATGATATTACTCTAGCCATACTTACCGCTCCTTACATACTACTATATTTTAACATAGAAATAGAAGAAAAGTATATATAATTTTATCTATAAAAAAAGTATAGTTTATCACTATACTAATTCTATTTTTGTTTGTAATGCATCATCGCCACGGCGTTCATTTATTTTAATAATTCTTGTATATCCACCGTTACGAGTTTCGTAGCTCTTAGCTAAATCATTAAATACTTTATCAACAACTTCACTATCATTATGTAGGAAAGCAAGAGCTTTTCTACGAGATACTAATGTACCATTCTTACCATAGGTAATCATCTTATCAACAAATTTGCGAACTTCTTTAGCCCTAGCTTCAGTAGTAATAATGCTTTCATGCATAATTACATCTTTAGTAAGTCCTGCTAAAATGCTTCTTCTAACTTGGTTATTTCTTCCTAATTTACGATATGCCATATTTTACTCCTTAAACTCAAGTCCTAGATCAGCAACTTTATCAAGAACTTCTTTTAAAGATTTCTTACCTAAGTTTCTAATCTTAGTAACTTCTACTTCTTTTTTATTAACTAAATCTTGAATTGTATGGATACCGGCTCTCTTTAAACAATTATAAGCTCTAACTGAGAATTCAACTTCTTCAATTGGAGTTTCAAGTGTCTTAGCCATAGTATCAACATGTTTTTCTTGCATAATGTCAGCAACATTAGCAATTTCATTTAAATCAACCATTAAATTAAAATGTTCAACAAGAATCTTAGCAGCAAGTGCTATAGCTTCTTCAGGAGTCATACTACCATCAGTAGTTACCTCTAAAATTAATTTATCATAGTTTTCATTTTGACCAACACGAGTATCAAGTACATCATACTTAACAACTTCAATTGGTGAGAAATTAGAATCAACTGGTATAGTACCTACTGGTAAATTACCCATTCTTTGCTTATTAGCTTTAGCTTCAACATAGCCTCTGCCATTAGCAATAGTAAGTTCCATATCAATTTTTCCACCCTTAACAAGTGTACATATTTCAAGGTCTGGATTAATTATTTCAATATCAGCATCTTTTTCAATCATTGAAGCAGTAACTACTCCCTCATTTGATGCAGATAAGTGTAATACTTTGATATCTTCAGTATGATTTTTTACAACTAATTTTTTGATGTTAAGAATAATTGTTGTTACATCTTCAATTATTCCATCAATCTTTTGGAATTCATGCATAACTCCATCAATTTTAACAGAGATAACACTACTTCCAGGTAAACTTGAAAGTAATACCCTTCTTAAAGCATTTCCTATAGTAGTACCAAATCCTCTTTCAAGTGGTTCTAGTTCAAACTTTCCATAAAAATTGCTTTGATCATATTCTGTAATCTTATATTCAGGCTTTTCAAATTTAATCATCAAAATTCCTCCCTTTTATATTAATTTCTTGGTCTTTTTGGTGGACGACATCCATTGTGTGGAACTGGTGTTTCGTCATTAATACTTACAATTTCAAGGCCAGCAGTTTGAAGACTTCTGATAGCATTTTCTCTACCAGGTCCTAAACCTTTAACATAGACATCTACTTTAACAACGCCTGCATCTTTAGCAGCTGTAGCAGCAGCTTCAGCAGCAAGTCCTGCAGCAAATGGAGTTTTCTTTTTACTACCTTTGTAACCGATTCTTCCTGAAGATGACCAGCTAATAGCATTACCATCAGGATCGCTTATTGTAACAATTGTATTATTATAAGTAGCATGAATATGAGCTTCTGCTTCAACAACAGTCTTCTTTACTTTTTTCTTTCTTCTATTATATGCCATTGTCTATCCTCCTACTTTCCTACCTTTTTCTTGTTAGCAACTACTTTTCCTCTACCTTTTCTAGTACGAGCATTTCTGTTAGTTCTTTGTCCTCTAACAGGTAGTCCTTTTTTATGTCTAATACCTTCATAGCAGTTAATTTCCATCTTGTTCTTAATATTCATTTGCGTATCTCTACGAAGATCTCCTTCAGTTAAGTACTTTTCTACTTCTTTACGAATAGCAGTTATTTCATCTTCAGTTAAATCCTTAACCTTTTTTGCAGCATCAACTTTTGCATCTTTACAAATAGTTTTGCCTAGGCTCTTACCAATACCATATATAGCAGTAAGACCTATCCAAGCTTGTTTTTCACCTGGTAATTCAATATTTTTAATTCTTGCCATATTTTCTCCTATCCTTGAACTTGTTTATGTTTAGGGTTATTACAAATAACCATTACTTTTCCTTTTCTTCTTATAATTTTGCATTTCTTGCAAATCTTTTTTACAGATGGTCTAACTTTCATAATTTCACTCCTATCTTTTATTCCATGTTATTATCCCACGTGTTAAATCATAAGGCGTTAGCATTACTGTAACAGTATCACCTGGTAAGATACGTATCATGTTAATACGCATTTTACCAGAAACGTAGGCTTCAACAGTATGCCCGTTTGGAAGTTCTACAAGATATAAGCCACCTTTTAAAACTTCGGAAACTTTGCCTTCTACTTCAATTTTATCGCTGTTTTTCTTATTTTCTTTATAAGCTCCATCAGCTTTTTTATTATTATTTTTGTTGGCCATAAATTTTTATCACTCTCCCGTTAGTATCTCATAGCCATCTTTTGTAACTACAATTGTGTGCTCAAAATGGGCACTAGGCATCTCATCTTGAGTCTTTATAGTCCAATCATTATCATCCAGATACACATATCTTTCGCCTAAGTTAAGCATAGGCTCAACGGCTATTGTCATTCCTTCTTTAAGAATAACATTAGACTTTGTTCTGTAGTTTGGCACATCTGGATCTTCATGCATTTCACTACCAACGCCATGACCTACAAGTTCTTCAACTACACTTAGTCCATGTTCGTGAGCATAATCTTCAATCGCAGCACTTACTTCTTCTAGTTTAACACCAGCTTTTACTTTACTAAGTCCTGCATATAATGCTCCCTTAGTATCATTAACTAAATTTTCTACTTCTTTAGGTACACTGCCTACTATATGCGTTTCCGCACTATCAGCAAGATATCCTTTATAAGTAGTAACCATATCAACTGATACTATATCGCCATTTTTAATTACGCGATTTCCCGGAATACCATGTACAACTTCATCATTAACTGATATACATATACTCTTAGGAAATCCTTCATACCCTAGACAACTAGGAATGGCATCCATGCTTCTTATGAACTTGTCAGCAATATCATTTAACTCACCGGTTGTTATACCTGGCTTAATATGCTTGGCTACTTCTCGGTGAGTTAAATAATTAATATGACCAGCATGCTTCATAAGTTCTATTTCTCTATTACTTTTAATACTAATCATTTTTGCTTCCGTTTATTATTTCCTTTACTTGATTGTAGACTTCTTCTCTGGAAGTACTACTATCCACTAAGTGTAATAAATTTTTATTTTTATAGAATTCTATAATGCTTGGAGCATTTTCTTCAAAGACATCAAATCTTTTGTTAAATGAATCTTCATTATCATCAGATCTAATATCAAGTGCTGCCCCGCATTCATCACAGATTCCTTCATTTTTAGGAGAAAGTGCTTTGTCATAAATATTATATATCTTATGACAATTTGAACATGTCACTCTTCCTAAGGCTCTTTTTTTAGCCTCTTCACGAGAAATTTGCATAACTATAACTAAGTAATTATTAAGTATAGTATCTAAAGCCTCAGCTTGATTTATATTACGAGGATAACCTTCGAGAACGATAGGTTTTCCTTCATACTTTTTAAGCTCAATATCTAAAGCTTTAGCAACTATATCATCGGGAGTAAGTATTCCCTTATCTTG
Source organism: uncultured Bacilli bacterium (assembly GCA_947631885.1). Taxonomy (GTDB): domain Bacteria; phylum Bacillota_I; class Bacilli_A; order RF39; family UBA660; genus UBA6448. Next base: position 1,173 of record CANRMZ010000011.1, on the reverse strand, counting down.
GGTTTCAATAATAGCTCTACCTACTTCTGTATCAGGAGTTCTATTATTTCTAAGTACTTGTCCTATTGATATAACACTATAACCATAACCTTGTTCTAGTTTTTCACATATAGTTCCTTTGCCAGCGGCAGGAGGAGCATATAATACTAAATTTCTCATCTTAGATTTTTCCTCTTAGCAGTATAACTTCTGCTTACAAGAGTACTTTCAAGTTGCTTGTAAGTTTCAATTGCAACACCTACTACGATTAAAAGTCCTGTACCTCCGATTGTAACCTCAGGATGTGAAGAAAGAACAGTAAACTTAGATAGTAGTATAGGAAGTGCTGCTAAAACTACTAAGAATATACTACCTACACAAGTAAGTCTCGATAATGATTTACTTATATAGTTTGTTGTATCTTTTCCAGGTCTTACACCAGGAATGTATCCTCCTCTTTCATTAAGGTTTTTACTCATTTCTTCAGGATTCATTACCATGAATGTATAGAAATATGAGAATAAAACGATTAAGATAAGATATAAGATAAATCCTGTGTTAGAAGTATAATAGATATACTTGTTAACAAAGCTCATAGCTTTTTGGCTACCTGTTAAAGCCACAATAGTTGAAGGTATAGTCGTAACAATTGAAGCAAATATTACGGGAATAACACTTGCAGAGTTTATTTTAAGAGGTAAATAGTTTGTTTGAGCTCCATATGCAGCAGTTGTTCTGTTTGAATATTGAATTGGAATTCTTCGTTCGGCAAGTTGTACCCATATAATACCAACAATTATTAAGACATATATTAATATAAATACAATGAATAGGATTATGCCAACAGCATTAGCATAATGACCATCTGTTATAAGGGCTTCGAAAGCTCCTTTAAAGATGTTTGGCATACTTTGAATAATACCTGCCATAATGATCATTGAAAGACCATTTCCTATTCCTTTTTGAGTAATTTGATCACCCATCCATACACAGAAAGCAGTACCAGCAACCATAATTAAGGTTGTCTTAAGAATAGTTACACCTGATAATCCTTCAACATAGAAGGCTGAAATAAACCAAGCTTGTAAGAAAGCAATACCAATTCCTAAGAATCTTGTAATTTGATTTATCTTTTGTCTTCCTGTATATCCTTGATCTTTTAGGTCTTTGAAATAGGGAATTATATCCATTTGA
>CANRMZ010000010.1 GCA_947631885.1 uncultured Bacilli bacterium | reverse complement strand
GTTCTTAAACGGAGGATGAGTTATGAGCTTAATTCTTCCTTTTGATGAAAAGATATATGAAAATGGTGGAGCATTTATAAAGCCTGGTGGTCAAATGCTTTTTACATTTGGAACACACGAAAACTTTGCTTATAATTACTGCGTAGGAGAAAACTATTCTTTATTAAATGACATCAAGTATGGGAATGGCTTTTCTCATTATGTTGAATTTTTTGAGGAATTTAAAAGAGATTATAATTTCACCGGTTCAAGACAGGACATCGATGAATATTGCACTTCAATGCTTACTCCAGAACAATTAGCATTATTTAAAATATGGTTGGAAAAGTATGAATTTTCTCGCTATAACTTATATGCTGATTTCATGGTATCAGTTCTAGGTTTTGACAAAGTCGAAGTTGTAATGCGAGAGGCTATCACTACTACGTGTCCTAATCCACACGTAAGATTCTTTAATTACTACTTAATGGATTGGCATATTTATGATTCTTCACTTTTAGTTTATAGAGATAGTAGTAAATCTTTTGAAGTTGATGAAAGACCTCTTATTTTTAGTTCTAACGAGGAAAGAGAATCTGAAAATGAGATAAACGAAATAAAATCAAGAGTTTTATTAAAAGATAGACCTTTATTTTTTTAATAAAAAAGAAACTAATCTTCTGAATTAGCTTCTTTTTTTAATTCATTATATTCCGCAAGTAATTCTTCGGCTTGCTTAGCTTTAGATTTCTTGGCTTCTTCTAAGGCCTTTATTTTTTCTTCAAGATGTGAAATGGTATCTTCTAAAGCATCAAGTTCTTTTTCAATACCAGTGTAATCTAGTTTTTCTGAATCCATCTTATTGTCCTCTAAATTGAGCTTGGCTTTTAATATCTTCGAGTTCCTCAATTAGGTCCGTTAAAAGAATATTAATCTTTTCAAGAGAATAGTTATCATACTCTAAAATGGCTACTTTCTCCATTAGGTCAGTAGCTTTTTCGCTTAAATAACTAAATCTTTGTTTAATTTTTGTTCTCGTACTAACAGCTTCAGCTCTATTTAGAATTTCAGCTCCTGCTTGGGCTTGCTTCTTAAATTCGGCAAAGTTTTCATCTCCTATAAAAGGAATATCTACCGTGTTTAAGAATCTTTTTATTCTTGCTAATAGATCTTCAGGCAACTTACTATAATATTCATCATCAATACATATAATATCTCTTAAGGTCAATAAACCTTTAATGTCAATAAGTTCTGATATATCTTTAGAACTTAATTCTTCACCTTCACGAAAAATTCTAACAAAAGTATTTAATGTTTGAATTTCAGTATCTAAATCATAGCCACCATCTTTTTTAGCACTTTCTTTAGCTTTAGTTAGTTCACTCATTTGGGCTTCATAATCTTCATTTTCACTAAATTCAAAGCCTAGGCTTCTGATATAACCATACCAAGAAGTTAATTGTTCACTATAAAGGAAAGTATTTTTCTTATTAACATGACCATGAACTAAAGCTTCTTGTAACGTAAGGGAAGAGTATTTAGCCTCAACACAGAAACTAGCAAAATTACGACCATTATTGTCAGGTAAGAAAGCTAGTAATTCATATAATTTATAATCGAGTAATGCACTTTTTTCAGTAGTTGAAAAAGTACTTAAATTAAAATTAGTTATGTTATATTTCTTAAGAAGGTGAGCTCTTAATTGGTCTAAAAAGCCATCCTCACTTACAAAAACAAATCCCATCTTATGAATGCTATCTGTTATAGTAGCTTTTTCAAATGCCCCACTTAAGCGTCTATATAAAGCAAAAGGATTATACATAAGTAGTTCTCCTAAAGTGTTTATATGTTCACTTGCTAAATATGCCTTTGATTTTTCATCTATTTCCTCGATAGCAGAAATTGAAGTATCTAATGTAACTTTTGTCATTATTTATGCCTTTCTAAATTGTTGGAAATATTCTAACAAAAAGGGGTTAACAAGTCAATATTTACTAATTAATAAAACTTACTTAAAATAATGTTATAATTATAATAGTGGAGAAGTTATATGAATAGTGAGTTTGATGATTTTCAAAATGCGATAGATGGTGTAGAGGTAAAAAGAAAAAGAGATGCCTTTAAGATTAATCAGTTAAAATTAGAGCATTTTCATTGGTTTTCAGGAGAAATCTATCCTGGTAAACCTGTAAGTACTAGTATTGAACTTACTTGTGTCTATGACCATATACAAAATGTATGCCATTGGCAAAAAACTATTAGCCATACTTATATAAGTTTGGAAGATGGTAAAACTTATCTTACTAATAAGCATTCAGAAACTTTAGATAATGCCGATGATCTTATAAAAAAGATTGAGGAGTATGATTTAAGAGATTTAAAAAATAATTATTTTAATGAAGCAGAGCCTGAATGTTATACCTACTGGGAATTAATTTATAATAATCATTTTAAAATCGTAGGAACTTATGATGAGTGTATAAAAGAATTTGACATAATAAGTGAACTTTTAGATTTTAAAAATATAATCGATGAAGAAAGTAAAAAAGTAACAAATCATGAATAGGAGGTCTAAATGAAGCTAAACGAATTATATAATCAAGTTGCAAATCCAATAGATGATCCTAAAGTAATAGAAAAGCTAATACATGCCTATGTTACCAGTCAAGGAGCATATTATTCTAAGTTAACTAATATGGTAACAAAAGAACACACTAAGGGTGAATATTTTGTTCAAGATGGTGATAGATTCCACGCTATGCTTTTTAATAAGTGGAAAAATAGCATTTTAGCCATGACTAGAGAAGAATTTATTGAGTTATATCGTCAAGGAAGTTATGGTCAAGACTTTATTAAAATGCGAAAATATTTAAAAGGCGTCCCTGATGTAACTACTATGAAAGAAGCTAATGAAGTTTTCTATGGCCCAAAGGGTGATAAAGAATTAGAAAAAGCTTTAGAGCATTATAGTTGGCGCTCTTTTGGCGAAGGCAGTGGCTGGGTTCATGTATGCTCAAGATATCTAACTGCTAAAAAGGATAAATATCCTAAAGCTGACCATAGATTATATATAAATACTGAATCTTTAGATACATATAAAATGATTACATATCTAGTAGAGAAATTTGATGAACATCATTTACCTTATTATTTTAAGTTTGATCTTTATGCTAACCGCGATGATACGATTGTCATATATTTACCAACTGAAGAATTTGATGAATATTTAAAAATTTTAGAAGCAATCAAAAAAGAACATCCTGATGTTGTAGCTAGAATCAAAGAGCCTCCGATTCTCACTGGTAAAATTGATGGTTGGATTGGCTATGGTTCTGAGCCAGAACCAACACCTGATGGTAAGTCAAGATCCTTTAATGGCGTAAGAGCTGAGCTTTTAGAAAATGCAATAAGAAGGGAAACTATTAAGTTTATTCAAGATACTAGTTTACAAATAAAATACCAGGGAAGAAATATGACTTTTACTGAATTTGTAACTTTAAAAGCGGTTGAAATGCTTTTAAATAGTTTAGAGAAAAAGTATTTGTCTAGGGTTGAATCTGATAAAAGACATTTAAAAGGTGGAGAAGTTAACTACCAAAATATAGATGAGCATTTTGGCTATTCCCTACAAGATTTGCATTCTTCATCTTTTAGAGAAATGATATATCAAAGTATTAAAGGACATATTCCTTCACTTCTTGAAAAATTAGCTAATAAAACTTATACAAATAATGATGCTATTCATATTCCTGTTTTACATGGTAAAAAAATAGTATTTAGTGATTATAATTTAGAACAAGTTATTAAACAAATGGCAGGCTTTATTTCTAAAAATAGCCCTGATTTTATAGCCAAAGTTCAAAATAGTATCAAAACAAATGCTAGATCATTTGGTATAGATGATAATAAATTTTGTTTTGATATAAAGGCTACAGAAAAAATTAATGCTTTCGAAGAAAATGAAAAACAAGTTAAAAATATAGCTAATAAAGAACTTGATAAGACGCATCTTGATGATGAAAACTTCCTAAGCATAATAAATAGCGCTCTTTTACAAAGACAAATAACAATGCCTGATGGCTCAGTTTTGTCCACCGCAGAGTATATTAAGCAAATGGTTTTTCCTCATTTACCAGCAAATGGAATTGTTATCTTAAATGATGGAGGGATGCTACCTATTAAACAATTTATAGAAGAGGGTATCTTATTTGAATGCCAAGAAAAATATAATGGTGATTTACCTAGATACTTAATGGATAAAACGCAAAACAATGTAGGAATTATTACTTTGCAAATTCAAGGCCAAACTCTTGAGATAAACCCTTTAGATATCACTAAATATATTAATCCTGATCTTCTAGATAAAATGATAAATCTTCCTGATGGAACGCAAGTAAGTGCTAAAAAATATATCGAAGAAATTTATGCTCCCTACATTCCTATGGATGGAAAAGTAATTTTAGCAAATGGCATCAGTATTCCAGTTAGGCAATTTATCGAAGAAGTTTTATTATGGGAAGGTCAAGAAAAATATTGTGGCGATATTAGTGCTATCCTTTATAATTTAACACGTAATAATCCTGGATGGGTATGTGCTGATACTGAAAAACTCCAACAAGAAAGGGATAGATTAAGTAAAATAAAAGACGGTTTAAAAAATGATGCTCCTGGAGGCCAAAAACTTTAATTTATATGCGTAAAATATATTGTAAAATTTTAATTATAAATACTAAAACTAGTTAAATAAATGCTACTCTAATATAAGAGAGTATATACATTTAGGATGGTGTATAAAATGTTTCCAAAGATGACTTTAGAACAATTCAACCAAATAAAAAGCCAATTAAGTAAGTTAGTTAAAGACTATGACGATTTTTATGATGCTCATAAAGATGATCCTGGTTTTGATGATAGTGCTTTGGAAGAACAAACTATTAATGACTATATAGCTTTACAAAATACTTTATTAAGTTATGATTTAAGCGATATTCCTTTTGAAGCATGGGAAGGGATGTCGATTGTCGCTGATGAATCCCGTCCTATAGATTTTTCTAATACTAAAGCTAATATTGATTTTGCTTTAGTAGAGTATACCGGCCATGGTAATTTTCATGGCTGTAATGTAAGAAATCTTAGCAAACTAGGAAGAAAACTTAATGTTAAAGACTTTGATGAAGAAACAATTAAAGCAAATGCTTCCTTATTTCTATCAGATAGCTTTAGTGAAGAATTTAAAGCTAAATATTATCAAGGAATGTTAACTATTAGTGACTTTGCTTCTTTAACTTCAAAGCAGTTAAGTGAAGTTGCTGCAAAAGGCTTAAATTCTCATATTAATTATCATAATAATGAAGTACAGTTAATAGGAATACTAGGTCTTAAAAAAGCTGTAGAACTATACTTACTATCTAAAGAAGAATATGAGGCTATTAATACAATTATCTATATGGAGGGTGGTATTGACTACCGTTTTAATAGTTCAAGTATTTCTTATGACGAGTTAAAAGAGCAAATTAAAGCATGCCCTGTAACAGAAATAAAAAGTAGATGTTTTGCTTTTGCTCGGCAAAAAATAATTAATTCTAGCCGAAGAATTAATGTGGATTTATATCCCGATATATTTATTAAAGAAAATGCTGATATATTTTTATTGAATGTTAATATACCAGATGATGTAAAACAAAGATATTTTGAACATGATTTAACTATTCAGGATATAATTACCTATGCTGATGCTTTTGCTTCGATTCCTATTGATTATTTTCTAAACTATAATTCCTCTTATGTGGCAACTTTTGCAAGGGATAACTATGGCCTAGGCGAATTTCAAAAGCTTGTTCAAAGACATGCTGATGTATTTACACATATAGCTGATGCTAATGATTTTTATTCTTTAAGTCAATTTTTAATGAAAGATAAAGATTTAGAAACATCTTTTGTTAAAGCCGTTAAAGAATATCTATTTGTTTCTTCCACACCATCTTTAGATACACTTAATAGTATGGACTGGCTTAAATCTATGAATTTTACTTTTGTTAATAAAATAGATACCTGGGAAGAATTATCACAATATAATGACCATACATGTATTATTGATAAAGAGCAAAGAATGATTGTGGATAATTTCGGTATAGAAAATATCCGCCTTTTCGAGGCAGAAACAGGATTCTTTACTCATAAAGACTATGAATGGTCTCAAGAGTTAGAGGCACTTAGTCCTCTTGGCTATCACTATTCAAATGGCCATTTAACAGCATTTAAAAAATATGGTATAAACTTTCAACGAGGTCATCTTTCTTATGAAGAATTTGCCAATATGTTTGCTAAATTCATAGGCTACATAAGAAATGAAGGCTCTAATATTAAGCCTGTTAATTATGATTGGATACGAGGTAGTTTTAGAGATAAACATCCAGATATGTTTATGGATTTAAATGCTCCTGAAGAGTTAAGAAAAGCTTTTTACTCTAATAGTCTTAGCCCTAAACTTTTATATAATCATTATGATTATATACCTTTTCTTGTGAATCGAAATTTAGCTCAGACTATTAAAGCTGATATGAAGTTGGTCATAACTGATTCTGAAAAAGAAGAAACTTTGAATTTTATCGAAGAATATACCAAAAGATATGGCAATGAAAAATTTTTGAGTTTATGTGTTAAATATGGTGATGTTCTTTCTGATTTAACTATTACGATTGCTAAAAACGAATTAGATGATGAAAATAAAATTGAAAGTGCCATTAAAAAGAGTGTTTATAATAAAATTGTAAGCGGTAAAGTTGAATATGCTTATCTAACACAAGTTCCTGAGTTTGTTTATGCTTATCCAGAACTATTTATTAATCTTTCCTCTTTAGTAAATATTCCTTCGAATGAAAGAATGAGATTAACTAATGCTTTTTATAATCGAAATATGACTTTTGATGATATAAAAAAGCATCCTGAGTTAATGACTATTTTAAAAGATAAGAATCTATGGGTAGCTTTTGGTAATAGAAATGATCCATCAAATAATACTTATAATCTTTCAACAGGAAATCTTATTTTATTAAATGCTTTTGATAATGACAGCTTTTTAAAACTATGTGCTGAATATGGCAGATATATGGATAGTATTCTCCAACTACTTAATGGAGAAATTACCATAAAAGATGGTAAATGTTTTGATACTAATACCCAAAATGAATTAACTATTGAAGCTATAGCTAAAAGAATAGAAAATCTTATTATTAGAGAAAGTATAAATGGTAATCTTGATTATCAACCTGAGGATGCTCCAGGTTTCCTTTCTAGGAGACATCCAGAATTATTTTTAAGTAATGATGCTCCTGAAGAATTAAAATTATTCTTTTATAACTGTGGCAATAATTATCCTATGTCTTTTGATGTTTTACAAAAGCATAAGGAATGGTTACCTTTTTTAGAGGGTAAAGCTTTAATTTCTTCATTACTTAGATGCAATTATTTAAAACAAGATTTAATCGATTTTATTAATTTATTCGGAGAAGAAAAAGCTCTGAAGTTAGGAATTAGTCGCTCTGAAACTGTAATGGAAATGATGAAAGCCCATAATGTAGCGACTATGAAAAAATGGTATGACAAGACGGGAAGAAAGTTTATTCCTGATTTTGTTGTTATGCAAAATTTCCCTTTGGAAGATGCTGACAAGTTTTTAACTTCAGCCTCTAACTGGAGTAACTTAATGCGAATCAAAAGCTTTGCAAGTTCTAAAGAAGCTAGAGAAGCTATGCTTAAATTAGGTTATTCATTCGGGGCTTTTGATCAAGATCAAAAAGGTTTTAAAAAACTTCAAAATTTATTAACAAGTTTACCAAGAAATCTAAAACCTAATTGTGAACATGTTATCAATGAGTTATGTCATATCGAAGAGAAAATAAAAAGTTTGGCTCCCGGAGCAGAAATGCCTTTAGATTGTCAGCAATATCTTAAATTAAAAGAAGCACTTATTGCCGAAGGCTTTTCTATTGATAATGATAAAGAATTATTTAGTCAAATATATCACAAAAAACCAGATGGAACATATGTCTTAACTATTAATACCCAAAGTTATCCTAAATCTACTGACATTATAAGAAGCATGCTTGGAGTATATCCTGATGTTCCTGTTTTAAGTCCTAATAAAGCCCATCAATTATTTGGCGGTTTTGAATTAAAATATGATCCTGACTTTAGAGAATTCTTACTCCAAAATATAGACGAAATATTAGATAATCCTGAATATATAAGCTTTATTGCTAATATTCAAAAACAATTTTCAGAAATAAAAGCTATTAATAGTAATAGAGTCTTAACTTTAGATTTAGCAATTAGCTTTATTCAATCTAATAAATATACTTCCGTTAATGTGGGTAATGAGAAAGTTGCTGAAATATCTGCTATCGCGGGTTATAGCCAATATGATTTTAATGTTCTACAACAAATATATAACTATGGCAAGCAAAGAGTATTTAGTAGTATTCCTCGGATTAGTCAAAATACTAAAAAGGTAAGTGGTGATTATACATATGAAATATTACGTTTAGATGATCCTCTTGCTATGGCTATAGGAACATTAACCGATTGCTGCCAAGAGTTAAATAACTGTGCTGAGGTTTGTATGGAACATAGTATGGTTGATAAAAATGGTAGGGTATTTGTAATTAGAGATAGCCAAGGAAACATTGTTGCTCAAAGCTGGGTATGGCGTAATAAAGATGTACTATGTTTTGATAATATTGAAATTCCTGATAAGGCATTTACTAGAGCCGATAGAGAACATCCTGAATTAGGCAGAAAAGGTTTTACAGATGAAATTTTCCAAATATATAAACAAGCTGCTCAAGATCTAATGGCCGCGGATGAAGAAGTTTATAAAAGCCTTCTTGAAGCAGGTATGATAACGGAAGAGCAATATGAAGGCCTAAGGCTAGGTAAAATAACCGTTGGCTTAGGTTATAATGATATTGCCGAGTCATTAAAAGCTAATTCTAAAGTTGATACTAGTATTGTAAGTAGACCACTTTCCTTTAGTGAACCTGTAAAACTATCACGAGGATTATATACAAATGATTCTTCAACCCAATATATTTTAGAAGAGCGTGATGATAGAAAAGCTTACAGTGGAGAAACTTTATCAGTTCATAGTGATACCTTTATTGAGTATACTGATGAGACATTTACGGAAAAATCTTTACTTACTTTAGAAAAATTAGAATTAGTAACTAAGAATAATCCAAACTATTTAGAAACCAACCTTGGTGAATATGCTGATACTAAACATATTGTCACAGAACTTGCTAGAAATTATGGCTTAAATCCTAATACAGCTCGAATTGTTATGAATCCTAACTTTGCCATTATATATGATATAAACGGGGATAAACTTAAAATAGCGGATTTATTATTTAATATTAAAGTTGATAATGGTATGCAACAAATGGATATTGCAAGTCAGGTCATAATGCAAATAAGACTTGCTTTAGATCAAATAGCCAAAGACAAAGATGTTGATATATCATCACTTGATAGCCAAGCTCAAGAAATGTATGCTAAAGCTATTAGCCTAACTGATGAAATGGATATAGAAAGGGGTATTAATAATGGAAGATAATGATATTAATAAAATAATAGCTAATGCTCTTCAAGTAGAAAAAGATTTATTAATTAAAAATGTTAAATTAATAGTACCTCAAATAAAAAAAGCTATAGAAAGTAATGAAACCATCATAAAAGAAGCCAATGCACTTGATAAAAGAAATAATAATGGCTTTACAATGGATTTTAATATTGTTAAAAATATATTCTCTAATCTGGAAAAAGAAAATACCTTTTATGGTGATGTTAAAGTTTTACAAAAAGATGAAACAAAAAAACTTACTTTTGGCACTCAGATAATGGATATTGGTAATGTAGTTGTTATTAATGAGGGTAATCCTTATGTTGTAATTGAGATGATAATTAGAAATATTATCGCAGGAAATACATTAATTCTTTCTAATTCAGGATATATGTATGGTACCAATCAATTATTAGTACAAATAGTACAAAGTGTTTTGGAAGAATTTAATATATCAAAATACTTAGTTCAAATATATATTTCTGAGAACTTTGATGAGTTATTAGCTAATTTTGCGAATATTGATTTAGTTGTTTGTATTGGTAGTCATAGTCTACAACATATGATATTAAATAAAGCTAAAAATAAAACGCTAGTAAGTGGTTATGAAAACTTTGAAATTTATATCGAAGATAATACGCATATAGATTTTATAAAAAAGATAATAAATACTGGTTTAAATATAGAAGTTTATATAAATAAAGATGTTAATGTAGACTATCCTAATGCTATTATTGTTGATGATATTCTTGAGGCTATCGCTCAAATTAACTACAATGGAGCAGGATATAGCTCCGCAATTTTTACATCATTTTCTGAAAATGCTTCTTTATTTGTAAAAACAGTCAAAGCTAAAATGGTAACTGTTAATACAAGTCCTACAATTGAAAGAATAATAGATATTAAACAAGAAGATTTAGTAAATGAAAAAAAGGTCGTATATCCTTTTGCTTTTAACCTTGATGGTAATAGATTTAATATAAACTTTTCTAAAAATGATGACTTAAAATAATAGGCCATCTTTTTTTGGGCCAATTACGTTTATAGAAAAATATAAATAAATATGTTACTCTTATATTAGATTGGGATTATCTATAGGGAGGTAATAAGATGAACAATAATTATATTATTATCCATGGAAGCTTTGGGTCTAAAGATGGGAATTGGTTTCCTTGGTTGAAAGAATATTTACAAAAGGAAGGAAAAAGTGTTTTAGTTCCCCAAATGCCCGTGGGTGTTGGCAAGCAAAACTTCGAGGCTTGGTCTAATGTTTTAAAAGATTTAGAAGTAAATGAAAATACAATCGTCATAGCTCATAGCATAGCTCCTATATTTGTATGTAAGTATTTAATAACAAATAAAATAAAGGTTAAAAAATTAATATTTGTATGTGGCTTTAATAATTATTTAGGGATTGATCCTGATTTTGATGCCGTAAATGAACTTTGCTAAAGTAAAAAATTATTGTGATGATATTGTTTGCTTCTATTCTGATAATGATCCTTATGTAAGATATGATGTAGAAAAAGATTTTGCTGATAAACTTACTTTGAAACAACATATTATAAAAGATGGTGGTCATTTAAATGCAGAATCTGGTTATACCAAGTTTGAAGAAATACTAAAGGAAATATAGCATATTAATAAGGAGGGTTATATGGAACATGTAATGAAATTAAATCCTAATAGTTTTGAGGATGTTAAATCTGGTAAGAAAAAAAGAGAGTATCGTCTTAATGACGAAAAAAGAAAACTTGTTAGGGTTGGAGACACAATAAGATTTTTAAAGCTTCCTGATTTAGATGAAGAATTTGTTGTTGATGTAAAAGATATTGAAATATTTGATAATTGGTATGATTGCTATGCAAAGTATTATGACCAAGATTTTAAAGATAGATATGCTAGTATCGAAGATGTCATTAAAGATACTTATGATGGATATTATACGGAAGAAGAAACTAAAGAAAATGGTTGTGTAGTCTTTACTTTTCAAAAGCATAGAATTGCTCATCTTAATGCAACAGCTTGTTATTTAAAAAAAGATAATAAAGTATTAATGATTAAATTTTCTAAAAAATGGGGTCACGTTTATGCTCCTCCCGGAGGTAAGTTTGAAGAGGGAGAATCTCCTCTTGATTGTATTATTAGAGAGTTTTATGAGGAAACTGGTCTAACATTAATTAATCCTAGATTACAAGGCCTATCATATTGGAAGGCTAAAGATGAAGGAATAATTTTTGTTTATACTGCTGATGATTTCGAAGGCGATTTAACTATTGTTTCTGAAGAAGGAACTCTAGAATGGGTTAAGATTGAAGATTTAAGCAAGCTTCCTCAATTTGATCAAAACAGGATATTTGCTCCATATCTATTCAAAGATGAATTGTTTGAAAGTAAAAGCTTATTAGATAATAATGCAAGAGTATTAAAAAATACCATAAGAACAATGTGATATTGTTTTTAGGAAAGGTTATATGATGAATAATAAATCTGAAATTTTAGAACAAGTTGATAAGCTTATAATAATGTATAAAAATGGGAAGCTCGGAGGAGAAGTTATGCCTGAAGATGCAAACCCTCATTTAGAAAAAGCATCTTTAGAAAACTATTTATATTTTACTTTGCCTATGGCTTTGAACTATCAAAGAAATTCTTATAAGCTTTGGGAAAGTGCATTAAAAACCTATAATGATAAAGAAACAAAGTTTGTGTTTAATCCTAAAGAATGTATAGAAAGGCCTCTTGAAGAAGTTCGAAATGCTTTAACTAAATATAGAGTTGCTCTGCAAAAGAATAAACAAACCGAAATATGGCTACAGTTATGTAAAACAATTATAGAGCTCTTTGATGGAGACATAAGAAGATTATTTGAAGAGTTAGATAATGATGTAGATAAAATAAGAGATTTTATTCAAAAACAAAATAAGAAAAAATTTCCTTATTTATCAGGAACTAAAATTTGTAATTACTGGTTATATGTAATTTATCAATATACTGACAGAAGATATACCAATTTAGAAAGCTTAACTGTAGCTCCCGATACCCATGTATGCAAAGCTACTCATAAATTAGGATTAATAACTGATGATGAATTTAACTCTAGTAATGTTCAACAAATTGTTATAGAAAGATGGAATATCTTATTAAAGAATACTAAATATAAGCCAATTGATGTACATACACCACTTTGGCTATGGAGTAGAAACGGTTTTAAGGAGATAAAATAGTGATTGAAGAAATAAAAACGGACGTAGAAAAATTACTTTCAAATGATAATTCTGGCCATAGAATGGATCATATAAATAGAAAATTGACACATCATTGATAAAGCTAGATAAATGATTCATATTTATAGAAAATACTTTGCTAAGCATATAAGGATAGGAGAAAAGTTAAAATGAATATAAATATTAATAGGGTAAAAATTTTTGTGACCATACCTCCCGAAAATGTAGAGGAAGTCAGGAAAGCGGTATGTGAAGCGGGAGCGGGAATAATAGGTGATTATACTTACTGCACTACTTCAACAAAATCAATAGGGACTTTTATACCTAACGATAATGCAAATCCATACATTGGTGAAAATAATAAACTAGAATTTGTCGAAGAGGAAAAATTAGAGTTTGTTTGTGACTTTGATCAAGTAAAAAAAGTAATATCTAAATTAAGAGAGGTTCACCCATATGAAGAACCGGCGATTGATATTGTACCTTTAATAGATGAAACCTATTTTAAATAATCATTAAAGCAAAATTCTGGGGTGATTAATATGTATCAAAAGGATGTTTTAAGAGAGTATATTCTTAAATCAGAAGTAAGAGTATTTAGTAAAGAAATAAAAGTGAGATTAGCAAAAAATTTAGCGATTAAATACGATAATGGAGTATATAAAAATGCTTTACTAAATATCCAAACTTGCTTAGAAATGATAAATAGGTTAAATATTCATTATCCTGGAAACGCAAATCCTATATTATATATCTATATTGTCCCTGATAATAGTTATGGAAAATTACTAAGAATGCCTAAACATTTTGATAAGAAGACTGGAGGAGGAAAACCGGTTAATTGTTATGATTTAGATGGGTTTAACTATGCTTATGGGTTAAGTCAAAACCTTTTAGAAAATAAGTTATTAGATATGGAAATTGCAAGAAAAGAAAATGAACTTCATGAACTTTCACATATTATCCATAGCCAATTTTTTAATAAAAATCAAACAATTTGTGAAGGCTTTGCTGAAGCTTTGCCACTTTATACATTGGGCTTTGAGGAGTTATTTGAAGAACACCGAAATACGGTATTAAGCTTAGATGAAAAGCAAATATTAACAGCTCAAGAGCTTTTAAATTCAGAAGAGGAAGGAAGTTATGGCGTGGAGGAAGCCTTACCTAATAGATCTTGCTCTTTTAGATACTCTTATATTTCTTCTTATTTGCTTGTACGCGGCTGCTTAGAGACCTTGGTAGAGAAACTTCATATTTCTAAGGCTGAAGCAACACAAAAGTTTTTAGAAATATTAAAAGAAAGTGAATGCATGAATGAATGGCTAATTTTTGATATAGCTAATGCTATTGGTATATGTCAAGAAGTATTACTAAATGGTAAGGATATGCAGAAAAAGGCTTTGTATTCTATAAAATTAATGGCATCTACTATAGTAGAAGAATAAAAATATATTGAATGCTCGAGGAAAAAATGGATGATAAAAAATAATCAATTTTAAAAAAAGAGAAAGTGTTAGAAAAAACTATGATTTAATTGCGGAGCAATATGGCAAAAAATTCGGAACCTATATAGAGGATTTAGATGTTTATGAAGAATTTGAAAAGCATCTATTAGAACATGCTAAGATACTGGATCTAGGAGCGGGAACTGGTAGAACTTATGCCTATTTTAATGCTAAGGAATACCAGTATATTGGATTAGATTTTTCTGAAGAAATGAAAAATAATGCTTATAAAATTCATGGAGAGTTTCCCTATATTGTCGATGATATGATTAACTTAAAAAAATATTTTGTTAGTGATTCTTTAGATGCCGTTTTCGCTGTTTATTCTTTATTTCATTTACCTAGTGATGATTTTAAAAAGTTGTTTTCTATTGTTCATGATATTTTAAAACAAAATGGCATATTTCTCTTCACTTATCAAATAGGTAGTGGAGAAGAAATGGTAGATGAACCCTACTTAAAAGAAGAGGGCAAAAATACTTTATATATAAGCTATCAATCAAATGAAGCGGTCAAGAATATCTTAGATCAATTTTCGTTTAAAGAATTATTTAGAAAACATAAAATAGAAACTTCAGAAACCGCAATAAATGCCAATGAAGTTGTCACTGTATTTGTGTTAGCTCAAAAAGTGAAATGAATTTTGACTAATATGTTTAAACATGTTAGAATAAGTGCCAATAAAAAGAGATGATCTATATGGAAATGATGCAATATAAACCATGGGAAAAGAATGAAGTTAGTTCTTTATTAAATGAGTCAAATAAAAAATTACCAATCTTAGATATTCAACTAGGTGGAGCTTGCAATTTAAGCTGCATTTATTGTGATACTCCTAAATACGGATTACCATGTTCCGTTAATCTAGCGGCAGTTGAAAAATTAATGAATGATGGTGATATAAGATGGGTGTATGTATGTGGCCTTGGTGAGCCAACTGCACCTGCGAATTTAAGACATTTAAAGCAAATTTTAATGTTGTGTCGTGAGAAGAATATTGGCTTATCTATGTTTAGTAATATGTTAAATGTTGATAGAGAATTGCTTGATTATATAGATGATGGTACTTTGCATGTGTTATTTAAATTAGATACCTTTGATAAAAATAAAATGGCTTACTTATATGGTCAAGATAAAGGCGATATTATATTAAGAAATTATCAAGCTTTAAGAGAAGTTACTCATGCGCAAAATGGGGTTACTAATCTAGGTGCTTCAATAGTTCCTACGAGCATAAACTATAGTGAATTGCCCTCTATCATTGATTATTGTATCGCAAATGGTATTTTCCCTTTGATTGGTCAACTTGAAGATGCAGGTAGTTGTTCGAAAATCTTCAAAGACTTAGAAGTAAAAGAGGAAGATTTAATCAAGTTTAGAAATTATTTATCCACAACTTATGGAGTAGATTATGAAGTCCCGACTTGTCCTGCTAATATATCAGGTATTCATGTTACCAATACAAATAATATCATTCTAGATAAAAGAACTGGCTTATCTTGCCCTTGGTTCTGGTTAGATGAACCTCAATTACAAGTTATTGGTAATATTGAAAATATGGACTATGATGAAATTGTCAAAACTATCTTAGCTTATAGAGACTCAAAACTAACGGATGTTGAAGAAATGGAACAACATGTGGAATTATATCC
>CANRMZ010000009.1 GCA_947631885.1 uncultured Bacilli bacterium | reverse complement strand
AAGAGATATAGAAATAGAATGGAACATTGAATTTTAAGAAATAATGATATTTTTGGACTTTTCCTATTCCTGCACACGGAAATAAAGACCCCGGGACTGTCGTGGGAGATATTTATGAAAAAGATATTAATTTAAAAATAAGTTTAAAACTTAAAGAAGAGCTAGAAAAACAAGGCGCAAAGGTTATTCTGACGAGAGATGGCGATTATGATTTAGCGTACCCCAATGCTTCTTATCGCAAGAAAAGTGATTTTGATAATCGCATTAAACTTATTAATAACTCGCATGGGAATTTATATTTATCTATTCATTTAAATTATCTTGCAAATAGCAAGTATTATGGCCCTCAGGTGTTTTACGACAAAGACAATAAAGCTTTAGCAGAAACCATTCAACAAACTCTCAACAAAGATTTAAAAACGGATAGAGAAGTTAAAAAAATACCAAGTTCTACCTATATGTATGATAAGTTAAAAGTGCCAGGAGTACTCATAGAATGTGGCTTTTTGTCTAATCCTAATGAAAGGGATTTGCTTAAAACTGATGATTATCAAGATAAAATTGCTAAATCCATATCAAAAGCTTTAAAGAAATATTTCACTTAATTTTCACAGAAATTACCAAAAATGTACAAATAATAATATTATATTAAAAATGATTTGTGATATAATGGTTATGCAAAATAAGGTGGCTATTGTGAAAGATAAAACATTTAAATCATTAGATGAACAAATCGCTATTTTACGAACAAAGGGATTAACTATTAATGACGAAGAACTTGCTAAAGATATCCTTTTGCGTGAAAACTATTTCTTTTTAACAGGATATAGGTTTTTGTTTATGCGTTCTTTAAATGATAGACGCTTTATCGAAGGTACTAGATTTGAAGAACTATATGCTATGTTTGTCTTTGATAGGCAACTAAGAAACATTTTATTTAAAAATATCTTAGTTGTCGAAAATAATCTTAAAAGCATTATGTCTTATGTATTAAGTAAGAATCATGGCTTTAAAGAGAAAAACTACTTAAATCCTAATAATTTTGTTCATGACTCCTCAAAAAATAAACAAATTAACGATTTAATCCATAAAATGAAAAGACAAATAAGCATTAATGGTAAACAACATAGTGCAACAAGCCACTACCTTACTAATTATGGCTATATCCCCTTATGGGTTGTAGTAAAAGTTTTATCTTTCGGCATTGTTGGAGAGCTTTATACCATTCTCCAAAAAGATGACCAAAAAGAGGTTGCTGATGTGTTCAATGTTGAGATTGATTCCTTAGAGGAATATTTACCTATTCTGGCAAATTATCGTAATTTATGTGCACATGAAGATATTTGCTACCTAAATAGATCTCAAGCTATAATCGGCAATACCCTTTACCATAACTTATTGAATATTCCCAAGATGGATGGTGAATATATATATGGTAAGAATGACTTGTTTGCACTAATAATTATCTTAAAGAGAATTCTAAAAAGAGATGATTTTTCAATGATGTTAAATGAGCTTAGTTATGAGCTTGATATTCTAGAAGGAAAATTAAGCACTATACCAATTGAAAAAATCTTAGATAAAATGGGATTCCCTATTAATTATCGAGACATAGGAAGGATGATATAATGGAAAACGAAATAGAAGGAAACGTTTCTGAAGTGAAAAATGATAAAAAAAAGAAAAGTAGTAATAAAACACCGCTTATTATCATAGCCATGATATGTGTATTCTTCGCTGGTTGTGCTGGAATGTTCGGTATAATCTATGCTTGCCCATCTTTATTTACTAGTGAACTTACTAGAATCGAGAAAAATGTTACCATAACGGATACTGGCCTTGCTGAATCGGTTGATAAAGTATATAACTCTGTAGTTGTTGTATCAGTATATCGTAAAAATACTTTATATGGTTCAGGTACAGGTTTTGTTTATAGTAAGGATGATGATAATGCATATATTCTTACTAATAACCATGTTGTTGAAGAATCTGATAAAGTAATGGTAAGTTTTACTGATGGTAAAGTAATAGAAGCTGATCTTGTTGGAACTAATGAGCTCGCTGATATTGCTGTACTATCTGTAGATGCTGATGATGCCTTAGCAGTTGCCGAAATTGGCAGTAGTGAAGATCTAAAAGTTGGTGATACTTCCTTTGCTGTTGGAGCTCCATTAGATAGTGTTTATTCTTGGACCGTTACAAGGGGTATTATTTCAGGCAAAGATCGTATGGTTCAAGTAGCTGCTTCAAGTGGTGACTATATTATGAAGGTTATTCAAACTGATGCTGCTATAAACAATGGCAATAGTGGAGGGCCACTTTGCAATGCTAATGGTGAAGTAATTGGTATTAACTCTTTAAAACTAGTTGATGAGTCCGTTGAAGGTATGGGCTTTGCCATCCCTATTGAAAGAGCTATAAAGTATGCTGATATGATTAGAAATGGTGAAAAACTAGAACAACCTTATTTAGGAGTATCAATGATTAATGTTGTTGATGTTTTATATTCTTATTCAAGCAGATATGCATCAATATATCGAGATTTAACAAGTAATGATATAACGGATGGTGTCGTAGTATATAGTGTCGAAAAAGATTCTTCAGCTGCTAAAGCAGGACTTGAGCCTGGTGATGTTATTACTAAAATTAATGATGATAACATTATTAATGTTGCTTATTTAAGATACTACTTATATAACTATAACGTTGGCGATAAAATAACAATTACTTACCTTAGAGGCGGTAATGAAAAAACCGTAACTATTACCTTAGAGGGATCAAATAAAACCTATTAGAAGTGAGTAATTCACTTCTTTTTCGTTGACTTTTACTTACATCAAAATTAAAATAATAAGACAAGGAGATAGAAATGAATAATATAAAATTAAGAAGATTTACGGCTTACTGTTTAGACCTTTTATTAATTACTTTAATAGCTGCCGGATTATTTCAAATTAAATTCTTACATCCAAAAGCTGAAGAATATGATAAGGCTTATACAGAATATACGGAATATGTGGATAAAGTAAATGCAGCTGATAGTGATGCAAAGAAAGAAACTACTTTAATAACCTATTTAAGTGCCGATCTTGAAGAAGACCAAGTTGATGCTTTAGAAAAAGATTTAAATAAAATAGATAATGTCTCAGATGTTAAATTCGTTTCTTTAGATGATATTGAAGAAGATGAAGAAGATAAGATACTATTAAACATTAAATCTTATCTTGAAGAAAATGAGTTAACAAATGCTTATATCGTGACTATCGATGATGATAAAACCAAAGATGATGTAATTAAGAACATTAAGAAAATTGAAAATGTTAACGATGCCATTGAGTATAAAGATGAGGAAGCTGAAGAGATTAAGTCTATCTCAGATATGAATAAAGAAGAAAAGAAGGCTTATTTAGAGAAAGCTGGTAATCTTCTTCGTGATGTTGATTACAATGGTATAAGTTATAATTTATGCTGGATTATCGTCATAATATTATACTTTACTTTATTCCCATATTTTAATAAAGGAATGACCATAGGTAAGAGAATAGTTAAACTGCAAATGGTTAGAATTGATGACAAAAATAAGAAAGTAGCTTTATGGCAATATTTTATTAAAGCCGTTTCTTGTCCTATATTCCAAACTCTTTCTTTATCAAATTGTTTTACCTATATTGTATTAATAATTACGCCTTTATTATTTAAAGGCAGTACATTTGCTTATGTAACAATGTTTGTAAATTTAGCTATATCTTTTGTTTGCTATGCTGACTTCTTTATGATGGCATGCAGACAAGATAATCAAGGTATTAGCGATAAACTAGCAAAAGTGGAGATGATAGATTATGTTAGAGATCAAAAAGATAACTAAGACTTATGAAACAGAAAGCTTTAAACAACGAGCTTTAGATAGTGTTTCTATTAATTTTCGAAAAAATGAATTTGCTGCTATTCTTGGACCTTCGGGTTCAGGTAAGACAACTCTTCTTAATATAATCGGAGGTCTTGACCGTTATGATTATGGCGATTTAATTATAAATGGAATTAGTACTAAAAAGTATAAAGATCGTGATTGGGATACATATCGTAATCATCGTGTTGGGTTTGTATTCCAAAGCTATAACTTAATTGGCCACCAAAATGTCCTTGCTAATGTTGAACTTGCTTTAACTCTTTCAGGAATTGGCAAGAAAGAAAGAACACGAAGAGCTAAAGAGGCTTTAGAAAAAGTGGGCTTAAAGCAACATATGAAAAAAAGACCTAACCAATTATCTGGTGGGCAAATGCAAAGAGTTGCGATCGCTAGAGCGTTAGTTAATGACCCTGAAATATTACTTGCTGATGAACCTACGGGAGCTTTAGATACTGAAACTAGTAAACAAGTAATGGATATCTTAAAAGAAGTTGCTAAAGAAAAACTTGTAATAATGGTAACTCATAATCCTGATCTTGCCGAAGAATATGCTACCCGTATAATTAATTTAAAAGATGGTAAAATCGAAGGAGACTCTGATCCTTACGATGGCAAAGATGATGAAACTAAGGAAGAAGAAACAGTAAGTAAGAGAAAAACGAAAAAGACTACTATGAAATTTAGAACTGCCTTAGGTTTATCTATTAATAACTTACTTACTAAAAAGGGGAGAACAATCCTAACATCTTTTGCTGGAGCTATAGGTATCATAGGCATTGCCTTAATTTTAAGTATTTCTACCGGAGTTCAAGATTACATTGATTCCATCGAAGAAGATACTTTATCAAGCTATCCAATTACTATTGAAGCTCAAAGAATCGATGCTAGCAATTTAATGGAAGCTATGAATGAAGATCAATATAAAAATACTAAGAAAAATAACATAGCTACAAAAGATATCATGGGTAACATGATTACGATAATGTCTTCAAAAATCGAAACAAATGATTTAAAAACTTTTAAAGAATATATAGATTCTGACAAGAGTAAACTTAAAGACTATGCTAATGTTATAAGATATTCTTATAATTTACAACTTCAAATATATAGTAGTGATACCTCAAAAGTTGATAAGCTAAATCCTTCGAATTTATTTGATTCCTTTGGTTATGGCATGGAAGCCTATTCTTCATTAGCAACACCTGTTTTCTCTGAAATGCTTGATAACAAAGAGCTAATTGAATCTCAATATGAAGTTGTGGCTGGTCATATGCCTGAAAACTATGATGAAGTAATTCTAGTGGTTGATCAAGATAATATGATAAGTGACTATACAGCCTATACTTTAGGTTTAAAAGATAAAAAAGAACTTGAAGAAGTAGTAAGCAAGATGGTATCTGGTGAAAAGATTGAATTTGAACAAGATAATTATTCTTTTGATGAAATCCTTGATACTAAATTTAAAGTTCTATTAAATAGTGATTATTATCAAAAAAGTGGTAATATCTTCAAAGATATGTCTAGTAGTGAATCTTATTTAAGAAATAAACTGCAAAATGCTTTAGAAATTAAGATCGTAGGCATTGTAAAAGTTAATGAAGACTCTGTATTAAGTTCTAATAATAGCTTTGGTAACATTTTATATACTAAAGAATTAACTGAATATGTAATTAATAAGGTTAATGAATCTGAAGTTGTTAAAGCTCAAAGAGCTAATCCTGAAGTTAATGTCTTTACTGGTTCAAAATTTGGCAGTTTAAATACTAATTTAACTAACGAACAAAAACAATATCTTGCTACGCTTTCTGATGAAGAAAAAGAAGAGTTTATGAGAACTTTATCATCTACTAGCTATGAAACTAATCTTATGACTTTAGGTGCTGTTGATATAGATAGCCCAAGTATTATCTACATTTATCCAAAAGACTTTGCTAGTAAAGATAAAATCAAAGAAATAATTGATAACTATAATGAGGAGAAGAAAGATAAAGGCTTAGATGAACAAGTAATCAGTTATACAGACTTTGTTGGTCTTCTTATGAGTAGTGTAACTACTATCGTTGATATCATAAGTTATGTATTAATTGCTTTTGTATCAGTATCACTTATCGTATCATCTATTATGATAGGTATAATTACTTACATATCTGTTCTTGAAAGGACAAAAGAAATTGGTATCTTACGTAGTATAGGAGCCTCTAAAAAAGATATTTCCAGAGTATTTAATGCTGAAACATTTATTGTTGGTTCTTTATCTGGCATTATAGGTGTCCTTGCAACTTTAATACTAAATATTCCTATTAATATCATAATAGATCATTTAGCCGGAATAAATACTATAGCTCAACTTCCTGTTATTGGGACTATAATCTTAGTAGCTATTAGTATGATACTTACTATGATTGCGGGTTTAATTCCTGCACGTATGGCAAGTAAAAAAGACCCTGTTGTGGCTTTAAGAACTGAGTAGTAATACTCGGTTTTTAATTGATAATTTTCCTATATTAAGATAAAATAATTCTAGGTGATGATGTATGTCAGTATATTCATACGTAAGAAAGTTTAAAGCTAGTTATCCATCTACTGTAGCATGGCGTTTAAAAAAGCATTGTGCCGTTATAGATTCTTATTTAAATCCAGATGAGAAAATATTATATGCTTTTTGTGGCCAAAAAAATAATGATTGGTGGGATCTTTTTACTACCTGTGTTGTTGTATTAACAAATAAAAGAATTTTAATTGGTCAAAAAAGAGTTGTATGGGGTAGCTTTTATAATCAAATTACACCTGATTTATATAATGACATGCAAGTATATCAAGGGCTACATTGGGGTAAAATAACAATTGATACTGTTAAAGAAAAGATATATATTTCTAACTTAGCTAAAGATGCCCTAGATGAAATTGAAACTCATATTTCAGAATATATGATTAATGCCAAAAAGGAATATAAAAAATCGTAATGAAAAAAGTAGTAATATTTATAATTATTTTACTATTAATCTTTGGAGCTTTTGCTATTTTCCAATATATACCCAAGGATTATAATTATGAATACAAAATAGATAAATTTAATATTGTCGAAAAATATGATAAAAAAAATAAAGTATACACCTTTAATATTAAAAACAAAGATGTAATTTTTGATTATGCCACCGAGGGTAAATACCATCCTGGAAGGGGGTTAATTACTAAACTTAAACTAAAGGATAATTGTCTTGACGTGACTTTAAATAAACTTGATAATTTCACGGTATGCCAAAACAAAGATGGATACTATACTAAATACTATAATACAAAAGATGAGAGCAAAAAGAGTTCTACCTATGAAAAAATTGATATATATAATTTAAATAACCACAGTTATCTAATATGGAACTACAACTATTTTATAGGAATAAATGAAGATAAAAAAGAAAAATTAACTTTATTTGATGAAGACTTTATCAAATTAAATGTTATTACTAAGTATGAAGATAAGCTTATTGTTGCTGATTATAATGAAGATAATATTTTTAAAAAATTTTATGTAATAGATCCCTTTAAAATGAAAACAGATACTATTAAACTAGATGTGCCAATTTATTTAAATAGCTATTTTTTAGGAGAATATAAAGATTATTTATATCTTTTTGATGTTCAAGCTAAACAAGAATATAAAATAGATTTAGATGAGGGTTTAGTTTACCGTAATAAACCTGAAGTATTAGTAAATGGCCAAATGGAAGAGTCTAGTGTTATAAAACTTACCAAAAATGAGCTAACATTTACCTATAAGGAATCATTTAATTATATTTTAAAAGACAATAAACTATATTATGAAACTCCTGTTGGGGAAATTCTTGTTACTAATATGGATGTTGATAAATTGGTGTATCAAGATGATAAAGAAGCCTATTTCTTAGTTTCAGATACTCTTTACTATGTTCATCTTGATAAAGGAATAAAAAAACTATTATCTTATAGTGAATGGCAATTTAATAATAGCAATATCTATATTTTTTAATGGCATTTTTTAACTAGTTTCATATCCTATATTAGGAAGTGAAAATATGTTTGAAAAATACCGCGTTAAGGCTAACGATAATCTTGAAGATATAGCTAAAAAGTTTAGAACTAACAAGTCTTACATTGAAGATTTAAATAATTTAACTTATGATGAAAGCCTAAGGGAAGGCATGGATATTATAGTTCCTAAAGCTAGAGAAAAATACTTCGATACTTATACTATTAATAAAGGAGATACCCTTTATGCTATCAGCAAAAAATATAACATTAATCCCACATTACTTGCAGCTTTAAATGGTTTAGATAGTAATGATTATATTTATCCAAATCAAGTATTATTATTACCAGTAGGAAGCTATAGTTACTATATTACTAAAGATGGCGATACCCTTGATATTGTCAGTGATATGTTTAACAAAAATAAAGATGAAATAATAAGAGAAAATGGTACAATTTATTTATTGCCGGGTCAAGTATTAGTTAGCAAACGTAAGTAAATATGGTCTATGCACCATTTTCTTTTTGTGTTAGAATAATAATAGGGTGGGTATAAAGTGATACTGAAAAAACCTTATGCTTTTTTAATAAAATATTTTAAAGTAATTCATTTAGTAATTACTATTTTATTATGTCTAGTAATATATAATGGTTATAGTATCTATAATTTCTTTAATGCCTATGTTCAAAGCAATTATACAACGTCTATTACGATGGGTCTTGCTTCTGAATATATACCTTTTACTTTATATTTGGAGATTTTTTTAATTCTCGCATTGGTAATAACCATTATTGTTTTACTTATTAATAAGAAGAAACCTAATCTTATTTACATTTTAATGGCAATATATTATGTTTCTTATACTGTATTTTTAATTTATCTTTCAACAGTATTCAAAAATTTTGAATATTCGTTATTGGAATCAACACCAGCGAGAACTTTGCGTGATATATCGCTTATGATTTTGGCCGCCCAAGCAGTATTCATTGTTTATATGGGGCTCAGAGCATTTGGCCTTAATATTAAGCATTTTAATTTTAATAAAGATTTAAGAGAAATGCAGCTTGCTAGCGGTGATGCTGATGAAGTAGAAATTAATATTAATTTTGAAACATATAAAGCTAAAAGAAATATCAGAAGACTATTTAGAGAAATGCTTTATTATGTTAAAGAAAATAAATTGATGGTTGGTATCATAACTATTGTTGTAGTAGGCTTTGGTCTATATTTTATTTACTCTACTAGCTCAACCAATTTTGATAATAACTACAAAGTCGGAGCAACTTTTAGATATCAAAATCTTGATATTAATATTAAAGATTGTATAATTAGTAATTTAAGTTATAAAGGGGCTGTTATAAAAAAAGATAGTTATTTCTTGATTTTAAAAATAAATATTCAGAATAACTATGGTAAGTCAGTTTCTTTAGATTATAATAATTTTAAACTTAATATCGGGGGTGTTACATTAGTTCCAAATAATAGTTATGTAACAAACTTTTTAGATTATAACTCGACCGTTATTCCTAAAATGTATACCCCTCATATCAATAAAGATGTAATTATCATTTATGAAATTGGTGCTAGATTAATACATAAGAATATGAAACTACAATTATATAATGGATCTACTTATCAAAATGGTACCTATTATGATAAGAATATCTATATTTCTATTAAACCTAAAATAATAGATGATGTTAAAATCGAGGGTAATTATAATATTAATGACGAAATTAAATTCGATAATACTTTCTTGGGTAATTCATCATTTAAACCAACTTCAATAAATTTATCTAAAAATCAGCTATTTACCTATAATGTATGTGATGAAGAAGGAAAATGCAAAGAATATAAAGATATGATTACAGCTTCAATGTCATCAGGCAGAAGTGGCAACTACATCTTGCTAATAAATGGCGAATTAAAATTAGACGAAAATGTCGATTATACCCAAAGCTATGGTAGCTATAGTTCTTTTGCCGAGCATTTTGCTAGTATTCAATATAAAATTGGCGATAAAATAGTAAGCAATTCGGCTATAAATGTAACGCCCGATGTCGAAGGTATAAACTTTTTAGCGTTTGAAGTTCCTCCAGAAATTCAAAAAGCAAAGATATTGCAATTAGTAATATCTATAAGAGATAGCCGATATATTTTAAATATTTCATCTTAATATATTTATACTTTAAAAGTCCAAACTTCTATAAAGTTTGGATTTGTTTTTTTCCTAATTGTAGAGTGTCTTAATGAACACTATGCTATAATACATTAAGAGGTGACTTGATAAATGAAATATTTAGGAAGTAAGCAAATAGAAACTAGTAGATTATTATTAAAGGCACAAACTATGAATGAACAAAAAAGATTATGGGAAATTTTGATGATGCCGGAGGTAAACAAATATTTTTTAACAGTACCTTCAAAGTATAGAAATAATCTGTTAGATTGGAACAAACAAGAGGAATACTATAAAATGGATATGAAACATGCGAATGATTCTAATACATTTAGGTGGAGTATTTTCTTAAAAGAAACAGGTGAATGCATAGGAAGAATTTCATGCCATGAAGGCCATGATGAAGATTCTAATATAACCGATCCTAGTATAAGAGGAGTAGGCTGGCTAATAGATCCTGTCTATCAAGGAAATGGCTATGCTACAGAAGCAGCAAAAGCAATGATTAACTATATGTTTAATGAAGTTGATATAAGCGAAATTAGAACAGGAGCAGCTATTGTAAATCCTGCTTCATGGAGGATAATGGATAGACTAGGATTTATTAGGCAAGACAAAACAAAAATGGTTCAATATACCTTTTTGGATGAACCCGTAGAAGACTATTCATATATTCTTACTAAAGAAGAGTGGTTATCTTTAAACAAATAAAAATCATCTCTAAATAGAGATGAAATATATGTTAATGCTCGGAAGATACGAGCGGATTCGTAAATGGAGGAACCGGCCAGATTCGAACTGGCGATCAGGGTGTTGCAGACCCACGCCTTAGCCACTTGGCTACGGTTCCGTGACTAACAAACTGATTATACCAAAATATATTCTAATTTTCAATTAAAATGCATTTTATTTAATTATCTAGTATGTTATTATTAAATTATAATAAAGGTGTCATATGAAATTATTTTATAGAAAAAAGCAAGATATGATAAATGATTTTGTTGATAATGAAAATGATAAGATGATGTCAGAATCTTTTGAAACAAATAAAAGTCGAGTTATTTATATTATAAATAAGTTTTTGCCTGTTTTAGTAATTATTATTTTTATATATTTTGTAATAGCACTTTGGGGTGGAATAACGCTTAAGAACAAAGACTTTTTAGATATTCGTTATGATGTTTCAGTAAATGATACTATTCTAGCTACTGAGGTTACTACCGATTATAAAAATACAATAATTCCTTTGGTGCTAAAAGCGGAAAGTCATAATACTTATTATTACAATCGTCATGGTTATGATAGTCAACATATTGAATTAGAGAAAAGCGATAAATATTTATTAAATATTACAGGATCATATTGTTATTATAAATTCAATAAAAAAGAAAAGCGTAGCTTTTGCCATGGTCATACCAATTTAGAGGTTTCTTTTGTTGAAAATACTGAAACTAAATATACCAAATTAACGATATTGGATAGTTATAATGAAAAGACAGTATATGAAGGTATTTTTATTAATGATATAACTCAGTATGTTTCAACGCCTTCAGAATATTTAGTAACTATAAATGGTAAATATAAGCATGCTATAGTGCAAATTAAAGCATTAGTTATTACAACCTAAACATTTATTTTTAAAAGCCATTTTGATATAATTTATAAGAAGAAAAGAGGTAGTGCAAAGTGAAAAGATTTTTATTAACAGTATTACTAATTATTTGTTTTATGCCGGTTGTAGCCCTAGCGGATATGGGTGCTCCGAATACGACAAAATATGATGTTATAATTACTAATCCTAATGGAGTTAGTATTGGTACAGGCAAAAGAAAAACCACTATTCCGTTTGATACAAGAATAACCGTTAATTATGAATACGAAATGGATGGCGAGTTATATGCTTCTGTTGAATATGATGGCATATATGGTGAAATAAAACTAAGTGATGCCAAAATATATACAACTGATATAGATTTAAGTCAATTTAATAATGAAGGCAAGAAAGAATTATATGTTTTTAAAGAAGGGGCATATCTTTATAAAGGACCATCTGTAATTTACGGTAAGGCATCAGATGATATGATTCCTGTTGGCACAACTCTTACATATAATTATTATGATGAAATGTGGGCTTATGTTGAGTATAAAGGTACTAAAGGTTGGATTTATTTCTATGGCCCTGCCGAAATGTACTCGGATGTTAAATTAGCAGTTGCTAGCCCTATAAAAGAAAATAATAAAGTATTAATGCTTAAAAATATAACTAAGTTAGCAGTTAATCCAAGAGATGATGTTACTAGCCCAGACTATAAAGGTGTAGAAGTTAATATACCTAAAGGAACTGAAATAACTTATGACCTTCATACTTCTTTAGGCCATGGTGAATATATCCATATTAAGTATAAGGATAAAGAAGGCTGGCTATCATATGTAGATTACCGTGGCTTTGCTGATTCCGGAATTATAATCGAAGATAAATGTACTGAAGGTATTGTTATGAAAGACGTTAATATCTATAGTACTTTTGGCGATGTGTCATCAAAAACGGATGAGGTTATAAAAGCTGGAACTAATGTAACGTCCATTTATTCTTATCGTGAAGGCGATTATTATTGGAATAAAGTTAAATATGATAATAAAGAAGCTTGGATAGCTATTGAAACTCCTGAAGAAGATTATGATGCTGTGATTTCCATTGCTTATGGCTATTCGTATATAAGTGTTTATCGTACAAGAAAAGAAGCTCCTTTATACGAGGATATATCTGAAACATCTAAAGTTTTGGGTACTATACCTCAAGATGAAAAACTTGAGATTATCTATTCATATTATGATGATAGAACTAATTGGGCTTATGTTGAATATAATGGTGTTAAAGGTTGGGTAAATTCTAATACTTATTTATCGTATGATAGTACTAAACAAAAAGCTAATTGTAGTGGTGTTATAAATGATGATAAAACTACTTCTAAAGAAAAACTAGATAATGATGAAGATACTAATGAGGGCGCAGTTAAAAATGTGCTTTTAAAGGCTTGTTTAATTGCTATCGGCTTAGCGATTGCTATTTCTGTTGTAGTAGCCGTAATCATCGTTAGTATTAACAAGAGCAAGAAAAAGAAACAAGCTATTCAAGAAGCTGAAGCTAAAGCAAAAACAAAAACTACAACAAAGTCTAAATCAAAAAAATAATGAGGGTGCTAAACCCTTTTTATTTTGGTATAATCAAAATGGTGAAAATATGAAGATAATATTGCCTATCATGGGTGTATC
Source organism: uncultured Bacilli bacterium (assembly GCA_947631885.1). Lineage (GTDB taxonomy): Bacteria > Bacillota_I > Bacilli_A > RF39 > UBA660 > UBA6448. The sequence continues at coordinate 2,853 of CANRMZ010000009.1, read as the reverse complement.
ACTAATATGTACTATTATTATTGAATTAATAGTATCTTTAATATTAGGGCTTAGAGATAAAAAGGATTTGCTTAATGTTATTTTGGTTAATATAGTTACTAACCCTATTGTGGTATCAGTTTCTTTTACCTCCAATCTTTTATATGGCACTGAAGGAAAAATTATTTCCACTATTATCTTAGAAATACTAGCTTTTATTTGCGAAGGGTTCATATATTTTAAAGTTCTAAAATATAAAAAAATAAATGGATTTTTATTATCATTAATATTAAATATAACTTCATATACTTTAGGCATCTTTCTTAATAATATAATATGGGGTTAGTTTACATCTTTATTATTTTAATTTTAAAAATTAGCTTGTTTTCATGCTACAATATATTATAAGTAGGTATGGAGGCTTTATGTTTATATTTAGTAAAGTTAAAAGGAAGTTAAAATCTTATACTCGCTGGGGTAAGTATTATACTTGGAAAGAAAGACATACTAAAGTATTAAATAAAACAATATATGAAATATTTAGAGACTATGCTAAGATGCATCTTGATGATAATGCTATAGAATACTTCGGTAAACATTTTACTTATGGTCAAATGCTAGATATTATATCTGATACTGCCGATTCTTTAATGAGTCTTGGGGTAAAAAGATATGATATTATTACGATTATAATGCCTAATACCCCAGAAGCCTTATTTGCCTTTTATGCTGTTTCTAAAGTAGGAGCTGTATCTAATATGCTTCATCCTTTATCAAGCAGTGAAGAAATTAAAAATTGCCTTAAAAATACCGAAAGCAAACATATCATCGTTATTGATGCTTCTTATGATAAAGTTAATGCCGATTTAAGTGATACAAAAGTAGAAAATATAATTGGGGTAAGTGCTGGTAATTCTATGCCATTTTTCATGAAAGTGGGATACTATTTAACTGCAGGAAGAAAATATAAAAAGCCACATAAAGAGATGTATATGAGCTGGAAAAAATTCCTTGCTTTAAGAAGTGAAAATAGAAATATAATTAAAGATCGTGATGTTAGAGATAATCCAGCAGTTATACTCCAAAGTGGTGGTACAACAGGTGTTTCTAAAGGTATAGTTCTTTCTAATGGTAATTTTGCTTCTATGTTCTATCAAGCAGGAACATTTTGGAAAGGTGTAGTACCTGGCGATAAGATCTTATCTATTATGCCAGTATTCCATGGCTTTGGTCTTGCCCTTTCTATTCACTGTCCAATCAGCATGGGTGTTGAAAGTGTACTAGTGCCTCAATTTAGTGCTAAAACTTTTGATAAGCTATTAAATAAGCATAAACCAAATCTAGTATTTGGAGTTCCTACCTTATTTGAAGCTCTAACTCAAGCTAATAATGTTAAAGATTTAGATTTATCTTGTTTAAAATATATTGTAAGTGGTGGCGATAGTTTATCTGCCCAATTACAGCAAAAGATCAACATTTATTTAAAGGAACATGGAGCCAATTGTAAGGTTAGCCAAGGTTATGGTATGACCGAATGCTTAGCAGGCGCTGTAGTAAATCTTGGCATAAATGATAAAGCTGGTTGTATTGGGATTCCGGGTCCTCAGATTGATGTTAAAATATGTGAGCCATATAGCCAAAAAGAAGTTAGAGATGGTGTCGAGGGCGAAATATGTATTTCTTCACCAACTGTTATGCTTGGTTATTTAAATAATGAGGAAGAAACTAATAATGCCCTACAAATCCACTCTGATGGTTATACTTGGCTTCACACAGGAGATATAGGCTATATAGATCCAAATGATAAAATGATTTATTATACTCAAAGACTTAAGAGAATGATTATTTCCAGTGGTTATAATGTATATCCAAGCCAAATTGAAGAAATAATAGAATCTCATGAAGCAGTACTTTCTTGTACGGTAGTAGGTATTCCTCACCCATATAAAGTTGAGGTGGCCAAAGCTTGTATTGTTCTTAAGAATAATTATTTTGATACACCGCTTCTTAGAGAAAATATCAAAAAATATTGTGAGAAAAGGCTTTCTAAATATGCTTGGCCATATAAATATGATTTTAGAAAATCTTTACCTAAAACTAAACTTGGTAAAATCGATTTTAAAAAATTACAAGATGAAGGATAGAACCTAAAATAGGTTCTTTTTTCTTGGGTTTTGTATAAAATTATGTTACAATATAATGCATAAAAAAGGAGGCCAAATTATGGATTATAATTTTAGCGCAATAAATCAAGATGATATGGATTCTGTTTTCCCAGGTTATTTTGAATATTATACTCGTTTATATGGATCAAGTCTTATTACTGGAATGGCTAGAGTAGCAGTTTTTAATCGTCGTTATGATTCAAAACCTTTAGCTGCTTTAGATCAAGCTTATAGTCTTACTAGAGATACTATTGCTGCTTCTAATGGAAACGGCCTTAAGATAATTAGTATTAGAGATAGCGAAGGCAAAGCAGTAGCTTATTTTAGAGTTAGATTTATAAATATTGAAGGAGCTTCAATTGCTTGTGTAGCCGAAGTGGTTTTACCTAATGATATAAAAGATAATAGAACCGATACTTTAAAAGAAGTAATAGGTATTATCGAAAACCAAATTTCAGCATCTTATCTTGGACTAGATGCTTTAGACTTTGAAGCAGGAACTTGGGATAAAGAGTTACAAATAGCTCTTGCTGAATTAGGTTTCCACCCACTTTCAACAGAAAATGATGCCAGCAGAATTACATATATGTATGAAAAACCAATAAAAGAAATAAGGACTACCAGAGAGTAGTCCTCAGAGTGTAGACAAACCCCACATTTGAAAAAATGTAGGGTTTTCTTTTGAAAACAAATTTATAATTTTTGTAAA
>CANRMZ010000008.1 GCA_947631885.1 uncultured Bacilli bacterium | reverse complement strand
ACTCCAAAAATTCTAGTTTTAATTTTTTTAGCATATCATTTTTAAGCTTTCTACTTCACGCTAGAAATTCTAGAGCCTAAATAAACTCATGAAAAAAGATGCTATTAGTTAGCACCTTTTTTTACGTCTTCTGCTAATTTGTTAGTAAGCTCAGTAATAATCTTTTCACTTGTTACTAAATCAACAAATTGTTCATCGTCGCCTTCTTCGACTCTAAAATATACTATTCTTGATTTATCTACCAAATCATCATCTTTTACAAATGCTGCCATAAAATAGATATCTTCATTTAAAGATATCTTTTTTAATAATGAATATCTTTCATTATTATCTAAAATTATTAAATCTCCCTCAGTCATCATCATACTTCCTTTCATCATCGTCTATTATATCATCATTGTCATCTTCATCATAATCTTTTTTGTCATTTTTTATAGCATTTGCTTTTTCTTCGTTAGATGTTTTTTGTAGTTTAATAATTACTACTAATTTAATAATATCTTTAAGTATTATATAAAGAGCCGGAAGAACAATTATTACTAACCAGCCAAATTTACTAGCTATAAAGGTTTGCACTCTTCCTAACTGAGGAATTCTGAGTACCGCTCTGCCAATTATCTTATCAAATGTTGCAGGAGCAGAATCTTGAATTATATTGTTATCACCTTTAGTAGTAAATTGGTATTCACCATTAACTACTTGAATATCTTTAACCCGGTGAGTTACCGTTAAATTTTCTGATATTGAGCTTTGGGAAATAAAAGTAATTATATCTCCCTCTTTTATATCGGTAGGTGAATCAACTTTGACATTTATAATAACATCATAGACGTCTATTGTAGGAATCATTGAGCCACTTACAATAGTATATATAGAAATCGGTTGACTAATTTTATCTTTATTTATAATTTTAATATTTATAAAGTAGAAAAATAAGAAGCCAGCAATTAAAACTAGGTAAATAAAAAGGGTCCATGAGCATATCGTGGATAGATATTTAAAAATATAATGTTTGCTATATCTTTTCTTCATCCCTTTTTATTCCTTCCGTGTTATTTATTTAATGTTACTATTAGTTTTCCCCTGAAAGCCTTGCCGCTATCAACATTTTGATTTTCATTAGTTTCAAGGAATCTCATATTTAAAACATATCTTACTTTGGCTTTTGGTCTTAATATTATTTCATCACTTATAGCGGTATTTTTATAAGGAGTTCGCATATCCATCAAGTAAGACCGACCATTTTTTCTAATATCATAATATAAGTTATTTTCTTCGGTAAATTCGTTGATAATATCAGTCCATTCGACTTTATAACTAGCAGCATATGGAGCATTGTTATAAACTTCCAAAACATAAGTATCTTGCCATCCTGGCTCAATATCTACACCTTTTATATCAACAGGATTTAATATAAAGAAAATATCCTTTTTACCTTTGTCAAAAGTTATTTCTTTAGCTTTATCTTCAGTATCCACATAATAATCTTTATTCTTATCAACATTAGTTTGGCCATTTTCACAGTTGATATCACAAACGCCATCATAATCTAAATCAACATTAGTATCAGGCCAGCCATCATTATCGGTATCACAATTCGTAGTGCAGCTTTCTGTGTAATTAATATATGTCTCAGGTTTATCTACACAATTAAAGTTACAATTGCCATCGAGTCTTGCAGACATATTGCTGTCCGCTTTATGATCATTATCCGTATCAATATTAATGTCTGGAATTCCATCATCATCTAAATCAATATTTAAATCTGGAGCCCCATCACTATCAAGATCAATATTTAAATCGGGATATAAATCATAATTAGTATCACAATTCACATCGCATTTGCTATCAAAATCAACATCTAAATTTCCATTTGTAATACTAATACTATTATTACCTGTACCATCGTAATCTATTAAATAATCCGCTTTACCATCAAAGTTAGTATCGCAATTTTTAGTACATTCGTGACTGCCTACAGCTGTAATGTTTAAATCAGGAATTCCATCACCATTTAAGTCAATATTGAAATCAGGAAATCCATCATCATTAAAGTCTTCATTAAGAGTAATATTTTGGCCATTGGAGCTACCAGCAATATTTAATCCATTCGTAGTAGTAGCTCCCCCGTTATATGAAACATTAACATCTGGGGTTCCATCACCATCAACATCAATATTAATATACCGATTATTTGGAGCTACGTTATTTGTATCACAACTAGGTAGTGTTCCAGAAATAAAACATTTCCAATCAACAGTTTTTGCTCTATCATAATCAACGGATTTTGAACCTGTTGTAACAAGTTCATTTAGAGTAATGCCTGTTTCTGGTAATTTAATATTGTAGTCTGGCCATCCGTCACCATCAAGATCACAGTTTTCAGTACACTCTGCTCCTGGCGTAACCTTTGTCACAGGATTGGAAATTGAGCCATCTTCATTTCTTACATTAAATTCAGCTCTTCTATTTCCTTTATAATCGACATTGTACAAAGGTTTAGAACTATCATATTCATCAGTAATATTAACATCAGCATTTCCATCACCATTAGTGTCTATATTGGTATCAGGAATAGTATCATTATTTAAATCGCAATTTAAATCACATACATTACTATTATTGTAGTCATGAATTATATTTATATCCGCGATTCCATCACCATTTAGGTCAATGTTATAATCTGGCCAGTTATCATTATTGGAATCACAATTTAATAAACAATAACCATTACCATCTTTTTGGTTTCTAGGATTATATATCTTACTTTGATTGCCAAATAAATCAATGTTAAAAGTAGCTTTTCGGTTATTAAAATAGTCAATGTTATATTCAGGAGCGCAGATATTATTATCAGCCACGTTTATTGTCTTAAAATCTAATCCTTCCTCATTTATATTAACATTCAAGCAAACATCATTACTAAAAAAGTTATACTCTTTATAAATATCAATAGTTAAATAAGCTATAATGATAATCATGAACATCAAAAAAAACACACAGCCTATATGCGTATAGAATTTTCTCAACTTTTTTTGATTAATTTTTTCTTCGTTTAGTATTTCTCTTTGGGTCTCAAAATCAGGAGATTCACTAATTATAGCTTTTTCTTTTTCTAAATCACTCAATTTACACTCTCCTCATTATATTAAAATTATAGCATAACAAAAAATTTATAACAATAATTTAGTTATTATAAATTTCTACTTTATACAAACTTTTACCACGATAATTCCCATTTCCATCAAAATCTTCATTATCGTCATAAGAAAATACCATTACACTTATTGGTCCATCTATTTCTTCATATTTTTCACCCGCGGTTAATTTAATAGCATCCATTATCGTCTTTTCGTTAATTTCATCATCTAAAAGATGGGAATGCCATTGTCCAGCAGGAACGTTAACATCATCATAAAGATAGATTTCTAAATAATCATAATAACTTTCTGCATCACTAGGTTTTAGTAAAGTCGAATTAATTTCTTCGCCATTTTTTAGTTTGAAAGAAACACTCCAACCTATTTTATAAGACATATCATACTTATCATACAAAGGCCATATTTCAGACATATAACCATACTCAGGATTATCAATATCCGTAGGAAGAGTAGCTAAAACAACAATATCTTTTTTCTTTTCCCATGTTGTTTCATACTTATCTATTACTTTTAAAAGGCTCCCTTGTTCATTATCAATATAAATACTTACTTTAACCGGATTATGGTCTTCATAAGTGTTGCTAGGTAAAGAAGTGTTCTCTTTTATTGGTACATCACTAGTATTTTTGTTTTCATTTAATTCAGCCTTTTCATTAGAGCATCCCGCAAGTAAAAGAATCATTATTATAATAACTATTTTTTTCATACTATTATTATATCTTTTTCTTAAAAAGATTTAAATCCTTTTCAACAAAAAAGATAACTTTCGTTATCTTAATATCTTGAATAATATGCTTGGCCAAATTTTGGCATAAATGGAGGTTCTATACTTCGAGCAACGAAGGTATTAAAGTCAGAATAACAACCATCACATTTACCTCCTAAATAATAGCCTGTAGCAACGCCAAAGTGTAAGTGCCAGCCTGTAGAACAAGTATCCCATCCACCATTAACAGCTAAAGTAGCACCACCGCCACCAACATATCCTATAACCGTATCTTGAGTTACAACATCACCAACTTGAACAGTATAAGAATATAAGTGGGCATATTGAATAGTATATTTTTGACCCTTAACTACGGAGTGAATGAATACTTGGTTTCCACCACAGGTAGAGTGATGAATAATAGCTGCTACTGTACCATTTGATACAGAATATACAGGAGCTTGAGCTCCAGCATTGGCAACGTCTACTCCTGGATGGAAGTCAGAATAAGGTGCTCCGTTAAGAAGGAATGTACGAAAGCCAAAGCCAGAAGATATATATCCTTGATCAGTAGGCTTCATCCAATTATCAGTAGCTTTAATTCTAACACATTCATCTAAATCTTGATCAAGTTCACAGCCTATTTTTTCAAAATAAGCAACTCGTTGACTTAAAGCATTAATTTCATCATCAATGCTTAATGTAACTTCAACTAAAGATGATAAGTTATCTTTAAGACTTTTCATACTTTCTTGAAATTCATCAATTTTTTGATTCAAGTCCTCTTGTTTTTTAGCAAGGTCTACTTGCATTTGTTCATTTTCTAAAATCAAGTTCTCTAAATTCTTTAATTGTCCTTCATTATAATCTAGTACTTGAGAAATAGCTTCAGCACGCATAATCAAATCAGTAACACTAGTGGCAGAACCAACATAGTTTGTTAAAGAATTATCATTCATTGCGAGTTCATAAAAAACTAACAATTTTTCGGTACTACCTTTTAACTCTTCGATTTTAGTGCTCGTGGCTTCAATTTTTTGCTTTGCAAGTTCAATATCAGTTTGGGCTTGATCAACCTCAGCATGAGCATTAGTTATTTTGCTATTATAAGCGTTTATCTCACTTTGCGTAAGATTTTTCTCTGCTTCATTAGCAGCTTTTTTGTTTATCAATGCTTGAAGTTCATTTTTTAAATCTCTTAAAGTATTATCCGCAGACGCTCTTGTTATGCAAGTAAAACTTATAGTTATAGCTAGTAATATTTTAATTAATTTTTTCACTATATCTTTAAATACCTCCTTACGGAATGAGCACTACTTAACATACCTACTAAAGCACCAATTCCTACAAGAACAGCAGATACATAGAAGACAAAATTATATGGTTCAATTAATTTTAAAAGTTCCGTAAATATTCGACCATTCATTGCATTATTTAAGATTACATAACCATAAATTGTTACAAATACCGGAATGATTGAACCAATAATACCAATTATTAAACCCTCGAATAAGAAAGGTAATCTTATTGCCGTATTACTAGCTCCAACTAAACGCATAATTTCTATCTCACTTCTTCTTGAGAAAATAGTAAGCTTAATTGTATTACTTATTAAGAATATGGTGACTAATAACATAGCTATTACTACTCCAAGAGTTACTTTTTCAATAATATCAAATGCATCTACTACTTCACCAACCGTTTGCTCACCATATTTAACGGTTTCAACATTAGGAAGCTTTTCAAGTTCTTTAGCAGTATCATCCATATCTTTAATATCATCTACATAAACGATAAATGAGCTAAGAAGAGGATTAGTATCTAAGTAGTCTAGTAAAGTCTTAAATAACTCATCATACTCTTCCATAGATTGTTTTTGACTTTCTTTACTAATGTATTCAAACTCTCTTACATTTTCAGTGTTTTTAATTTCTGCTTCTAAGTTGTCTTTATCTTCATCTGTAGCATCGCTTTTCATATAAACTATAATATGCATTTCATCTTCAATTGTCTTAGTAGCTTCTTTAATATTGCACGCTACGATAATTGATACTGACATAATAATTAAGGTAATTGTTACGCAAAGGATACTTGCCATAGATAATGAAAAGTTTCTTATTACACTTTTGAAAGCATCTCTTACGCTTCTTCCAAATATTCTAATTGCTTTCACTGGCTTTATAACTTCCTTTCTCATAATCGCCTACCAACATACCATTGTTGATTACTAGGACTCTCTTTTTCATGCGATTAACTATTTCTTTATCATGAGTTGCCATAATAACAGTTGTTCCTAAATCTTTGTTGATAGAAGATATAACGTCCATAATTTCTTTACTTGTTTTAGGGTCAAGGTTTCCCGTAGGTTCATCACAGATAAGTAATTTTGGAGAGTTAACGATAGCTCTTGCTATACATACTCTTTGTTGCTCTCCTCCTGATAATTCATCAGGAAAGCTTCTTACTTTATCCTTTAGGCCTACCCTTTCTAAAGCATCTAATACTTTAGGTCTAATGTCTTTTGCTTTCATTCCAACACACTCTAAAGCATAAGCTACATTTTCATAAGCCGTTAATTGTGGTAGAAGTTTAAAGTCTTGGAATACTACTCCTACTTTTCTTCTAAATTTATATACTTTACGATTACGCAAAGCTCCAACATTAACACCACCAACATTTACAGTTCCTTTAGTAGGCTTTTCCTCACGATAAAGCATTTTAACAAAAGTTGATTTACCACTGGCAGTAAGCCCAATAACGAAGACAAATTCGCCTTTATTTATTTCAACAGAAACATCGGCACAGGCAGTAATTCCATTGCCATATGTTTTTGTAACATTTTTAAATTCAATAAATTTCACTACTTTTAGACCTCCATTATATCGTAATTATACCATATAAAATAGTATATTTAAACCTGAATTATGTGAAATTTAGGTAAAAAAAATAACCAAAAGGTTATCATATTATTTATTTAAGATTGATTTAGCTACTAAATAGCCAAATATAATTAAAACCACTACTATTAAAATATAGGCAATTACTTTATATATATCGCTTCTTTTTTTAGGCTTTAATACTGATTCTGTATGATCTACTTTAGCTCCTGCTAAATGTGAAGTAATTCCTTGACTATCTTTTTTAAACTCATTATTATCCATAATATATCCTATAAAAATGGTATATTGCTTTTACGCATACCACCATTTACTTCATAACAATCATTTATAACAAAGAACGCATCAGGATCAATATCTAAAATACGATTTTTTAGCTGATAATACTTTCTTGTACTAACAGCGACCATAATTAACTCACCATGTCTTTTTAGAAATGATGACTCCGTATTTAAAATAGTAAATCCTGATTCAAATTCTGAATTAATAACATTTTTTATTTCTTTAGCTTTATTCGTACGTATAAAGAATACTTTACTATTTGATATACCTACTAAAAGCTTATTAATAACAATATTACTGATAATAAGAATAATTACGGCATATACAAATGATGTCCAACCAAATACAAAACCACTTATAAAGACAATAATAGCACTATAAAAAGCATTTGCTGAAGCCGTAGGAATATTCATATACTTACTAATAAGTTGCATTAATATATCTCCACCACCGGTTGAAAAGCCTACCTTATAAATCATTCCATTAGATATGCCATAGGCTATCGCTGCAAGTATTACGATTAATATATGTTCATCTATCGTGACATATTTTTCGATTACTTCAGCTATTGGTGCCGTAGTTGTAACCATTAAGGGATATAAAATAGATCCTATGGCTGCATTTGATGTTGATTCTTTACCAAGTAGGATATAACTAATAATTAAAAGTGCTATCGAAGATATCCAAATAAACAAAGTGGATGAAAAGCCAGTAGTTTCCTCCAAAATAAGTCCAATACCACTCATACTACCTACGATTAAATCGTATCGTTTAAAAAATAGGTTAAAGGTAAGACCAAGTAAAAATGTTCCAAGAACAAAAGTAATTCCTCGGAATATGGTTTCTATTACATCTTGCTTGTTCACACCCATCTCTCCTATCGTAATAAGTATATATTATTTGGACAAATTAATCAATTTATTTTTTTAAATTCATATAATAGACTAAGAGGTGTATTATGAACGGAAATTTTTATCAAAACCCCACTTTTCCTGGTAACCAAATGAATAATAATGGCTATACAACTCCTCCGGGAAATATAAGTTCAGTAAGTGAGCAAGAAGATTATAATGAACAAAGTTATATTGAAAATATTTTAAGATTAAATAAAGGTCGTAAAGTTAAAGCCTATGTTTCATTTCCAGATAGTACTGAGTGGAAAAATAGTATCTTCACCGGCTTAATTGAAGAAGCAGGTAAAGATCATTTAATTATAAAAGATACTTTAAATGGTAATTGGTATTTAATTAGAATTTTATATCTTGATTATGTTGAGTTTATGGAGCCAATTAACTACAACCATCTTTATTCCGAAAAGACATTTTAAAAATAATAACTAAAATGTCTTTTTTCTTGTGCTAAATCGGTTTTAGGACCATGACCAGGATACACCGTGATATCATCAGGATAGGAACTAATCATTTTTAAGGAATTAATCATATCTAAGGGACTAGATTCAGGGAAGTCAGTTCTTCCAATGCCATCTTTAAAGATAAAATCACCTGAAAAAAGAACTTTATCTTTAGGAAAGTAAAAAGATATTGAATCATTACTATGACCAGGAGTTTTAATTACTTCATAGCCAAAAGTATTTTTAAATTCATTATGATTAAGATGGTAATAATTTTCTAAATCTTGTAAGGCCCCAACATGATCAAAATGATGATGAGTAATAAGTATTTCTGCTACATCATATCCTTCACAAGCCTTAATAATTTTATCTTTTTCAGAAGATGGATCAATAATAATGGCCTTTTTATCACAAGATAAAATATAGCAGTTATTTTCAAGCGGAGGTAATACTAAAACATCTATTTTCAACATAATCACCTTTATATATAATATCTTAATAAACTTGTCTTTAAAAGTCTTTTTGCTTATAATAACAATAAGGAGTTGAAATAACTTGAAAAAGAATACCTTTATGGAAGGAGCTATGATTGCTACTATTGCAATTATCTTCTCTAAACTTTTAGGAGCTCTATATGTTATTCCTTTTTACCGCATAATCGGTGAACAAGGCGGAGCTTTATATGGATATGCCTATAATATATATAATATATTTTTAATAATTTCCTCCGCGGGTATTCCTCTTGCCATAAGTAAACTTACAAGTGAATATGACACTAAAAAGCAAACAAAAAAGAAAACAGCCATGTTTACTTTAGCTAAACATTTGATTTTGATTTTCTCACTTATTTCGTTTCTAGTTTGCTTTATTGGGGCTGAGCCTATTGCTAAATTAATCCTTGGTAATCTTGAAGGTGGCAACACTATAAGCGATGTTGTATTCGCTATTAGATGTGTATCGGTATCGCTTTTAATAGTTCCGCTTCTTAGTATTTCAAGAGGATATCTTCAAGGCCATAAATATATAAGTTCAGCTTCTTTTTCTCAAGTTATTGAACAAGTTGTCAGAATTGTAATCGTTTTATTAGGAAGCACTATTGCTGTTAAAGTATTAGACTTACCAATTAAATATGCTGTTGGAATATCCGTTATGGCAGCCGCCTTTGGTGCTTTAGCAGGTTACTTATATCTCATCATTAAAATGCATCATGTTGATAAAATGAGTAATAAAGAATATGCTAAAGTTACTAAAAATGAAAAGAAAGAAATATTTGGTAAAATTCTAGGCTATAGCATTCCATTTATTGTAGTTAGTATTGCTAGTAGCTTATATAATACTACGGATATGATTTTGATGATGAGAACTTTAAATAACATCGGAGGTTTTTCAGCCGAAGAAATTGAAATGATATCTTCAGTATTTACGGTATGGGGCAGCAAACTTGTTACAATCGTAACCTCTATAGCAACAGGTCTTACCGTTAGTTTAATTCCTTCCATAGTTTCCGCTTATGTTGCTAAGAAAAATAATGATGTTAATAAATTTTTCAATAAAGCCTTACAAGTTCTTTTATTTATCATTGCTCCTATAACTATTTTTATAAGTATATTTAGTAATGAAGTATGGAATGTATTTTATACCACCAGTAGTCATGGGCCAATAATATTTAAATACTTAATATTGGTAGCTATTTTAGATAGTGCTTATTTAATAATATGTTCTACTTTGCAAGGATTATATAAAACTAAATTAGTGTATGCCTCTGTCATACTAGGTCTTGGTATCAACTTAGTATTAGATATTCCTTTTATGTATCTATTTAATCACATAGGAATATATCCTTACTATGGCGCAATAACTGCCACTGTAGTCGGCTATCTAATCTCTTTAGGAATACCCCTTATTGTCCTTAACAAAAAAGAAAAAATTAAATATACTGATACATTTAAAAAACTACCTAGACTAATTGGAACGATTCTTGTATTTATAGCTATATGTTTAGTTTATCGTAAATTTATGCCAACACTTGGCGAAGGCTTTATCTATAACGCTATATATCTTGGCTTAATAGGCATAATAAGTGTCAGTATATATGTATTAATAAACTATAAATTATTAAAGGATTTACTATTTACAAAGGACAAATAAATTGTTTTGCAAAAGCTATTATAATAATATATAATTAGAAAAGGTGATAATGATATGGGACCAGTATTAATTGTGTTCTTTATTCTCGTTACTATAGTTGGTATATGTTTAATACTCTACTTCACAGCTTATAATAAGATATCAATTATTAAAATTAAAATGGATAATTCAAATAATATAATCGCAGATAACCTAGCTAAAAAGCAAGAGCTAATGGATAAGCTTTATGAAAAAATAAAAAGTGTGGTTACCACCAAAGATTATTTAAAAGAATTTGGTAATTTAAAAAAGAGAAATTTAAATAATTATGAACTTGATAAAGAACTAAATGAATATTTACAAATAATGATTAATCTTAAAGAAGATAATAAAAAATTAGATACTAAAGCTTTCAATAAAACATTAAGTGAAATAAAACAAATTGATCAAATAATAAGAGCTAATAAAGTCTTCTTTAATAAAAATAATAATGACTTATTTAAACAAATGAAAGGCTACACAAAAATAGTTGCTAAGATAGCCAAGATAAGTGTTAAAAACTCTTATGAAATAAAAGAACCTGTTGAAAGTTCTTTATAAAGACCAATCAATAGGTTCTTTTTTATTTTTTATTAAAAATTCATTTGTTCTTGAAAATGGTTTGCTACCAAAGAAGCCATAACTTGCAGAAAATGGACTTGGATGCGCAGATTCGATAATTAAGTGTTTTGGATTTGTTATATATTTTTTCTTGCTTCGAGCAAAGTTTCCCCATAGAATAAATACGATAGGATCTTGCCTTGTATTAAGAAGTTTAATTATATAATCCGTGAATAATTCCCAACCAATCTTACTATGAGAGGCTGGTTTATCTTTTTCAACCGTTAAAACACTGTTTAAAAGAAGTACTCCTTGTTTAGCCCAACCTGATAAATCTCCATCTTTTTTTATTGGAACCTTTAAATCATCATTTAACTCTTTATATATGTTTTGAAGTGAAGGGGGAATTTTAATGCCTTTTTGGACACTAAAAGAAAGGCCATGAGCTTCACCTTCGCCATGATAAGGATCTTGGCCAACAATTACGACTTTAACATTGTCATAATCGGTTAGCTTTAAAGCGTTAAAGATATTCTCTTTCGGAGGATATATAGTTCTTTTATCATACAAAGCTAATACAGAATTATAAAATTTATTGAAATTTTTACTATTCCAAATTACCTTTAGGGCATCATCCCAACCATTTCCTATCATAACTGTACTTCCCTCGCTTCCTTATTTCTTAAATGCAAACATACATAACATAATATTAATTGAATAAGCACAAATACAAATGCAAAAACGAAGATATATCTTATTCCATATCTTATCCCTATACCACATAAAAGTACTCCTATAGATTTTCCTAAGTAAGTAGTCATATCTTTTAGATTACAGAAAGCTAACTGATACTTATCTTCATATCTATTTATATATGGAGCATCAATTATATGAGTATGACTCTCGCCAGTAAAGGCCGGATATATTAAAGCCAAAACATATAAGAAATTTTTATTAAAAATAAATGCTAATAAATAAATTATAACTCTTCCTAATAACTTAATACTTATATTAACATAATTGTTTTTAAAGGTTAATTTCCATAGTACAATAAATCCAAATAAAGAAGCACTAATGCCTAACACCAAATATACCATCGAGGCTATCTTCGAAGTTAGGCCATACAAATTAACTAGTAAAGATATTTGCATCCCTAAAATACAACTATAAGAAATTTGGCCCACTAAAGCAGAAATTAAATACATGATAGATATTTTATCTTGTTTAATTTTATTTAATAATTTAAATAAAAGATTTCTTTCACTTTTTTCATTCTTATTATACTTGTTAACATCTGTTGTAAGTAAGACAATTAAGGCCATAAAAGAAAGAATTGCTCCAAGCAACACATAAAGATTGTTATTTATAACAAAGTTACCAATTATTCTTCCTAAACACAAAGCAGATATTGCGACACCTAAATAATACATAAAACTATATGTGAGACCTCTAGCAGCATATATTTTATCATTCTTAGTAATTAAACTTATCATAGGATAAACACATGCATATATTTCAACATCCAAAGCATAATCTAGCATTATTAAAAATTTTATTATTATATTTAATCCAGAGTTATTTAACAAAAATAAACCCAAAATACATATTGATTTTATAAAAAGGAATATACATGCAAACTTCTTTATTTTATTCTGTTTAATAATATTACTACACAAAAAAATAGATGATACAGTAATAAGGGCACACAAACTATAAACAACACTAATTGTACTTACCGAAAGGCCATTTTCGGCAAGCCATACTTCTTGGAAATTATAATATATTCCTCCTGATAAAGAAAAGAATATTAATGTTAAAAAAAGTTTGCGTATTTCCTTATTTTTCATATTTCACCTATTTATGATAGCTTTCATTATTATTTATTTTAAATGATCGATAAATTTGTTCCAGTAGAATAAGCCGAAAAACTCCATGTGGCATTGTTATTCTACCAAAGCTTAGACATTTATCTACTGAAATTTTAATTTTATCAGTTACACCATTTGATCCACCAATGATTATATTAATATTACCATATTCCATTAATTTTTGGGAAGTAAGATGTGCTAGTTCTTCGCTTGTTATTAATTCAGACTTAATATCCATTAAAATGTTATACTCATCTTTATTTAAGTACTTTATTATTTGCTTTTCTTCTTTTAAAATATCAACATCATCTTTAAGCTCAATAATTTCTATTTTATGATATTTATTAACTCTTTTTAGATAATCATTAATACCATCTTCTAAATATTTTTCTTTTATCTTACCTAAGGCTATAATTCTTATCATATATTAATTACCTCACCATGAGTATTTGGCTTACAACACTCAATTTTAATATTACTAGTATCATTATCTCTTAAAGCTTCCTTAACTGTTGCCAAAGCTATTTTTTCATTATTATTTTTTTCACTTAAGTGCATAAGCATAATATAATTAGTATTATTATTTATTAATTTAGAAAGATACATACCCGTAAATTTATTGGATAAGTGGCCAAAGTCTGATAATATTCTTTTTTGCAAATATATTGGGTATGGTCCATGAGTAAGCATTTCTATATCATGATTACATTCAATATAATAAGCGGTTTTTCCTTTTAAAGAGTTAAAATATTTACCATTTAAATAACCAGTGTCAGTTATATATACTATTGAAGAACCATTTTCTTCGATAACAAAGGCTCTTGTATCCCCAGCATCATGAGACATTTTATATGTCGTAATATTTAGGTTTTCAATGACAGGATTATCATCATATACTAAAACATGTTCTATTTTATCTATATCTCTTAGTTGTTTATACATTTCTCTTGATAGAACTAAAGTTGCTTTATGATTTTTTAAAAAGACATTTAAAGCGGAAATGTGGTCATCATGCGTATGAGTAAGAAAAACATAGTCAATATCTTCATAGTTAACTCCAATGGAAGCTAATTGCTCTACTAAATACTTTTTGGTCTTTCCTAAATCTATTAATATTTGATATTTTTTCGTTTGAATATATGTACTATTACCAGATGATCCACTTGCTAGATTACAAATTTTCATATTAACCCCATAGAGCCAATGGATTAAATGTACTACCAGTACGCCATGGAATACCATTAAATACAGAAAAGTGTAAGTGGCATCCTGAAGCCACGCCAGTATCACCCATTCGACCTATTATTTGTCCTCTTTGAACTTGTTGTCCTTCGAACACTAGTCTTGAGCCTAACATCATATGAGCATACATCGTATAGTAACCATTTTCATGGCCAATAATAATACACTCGCCACCACCTTGGCAAGATCCAGGCTCCCACGCTGATTGATAAACCGTTCCTGCCTCAGATGCGTATATTGGTGATCCACATCCAGTTCCTGAAATATCTAAACCATCATGGAAAGTTCCCCAACGATATTCATAGTATGATGTAATGATATATGGCGTATTCGTAGGCCATTGCCACTTAGTTCCAGTATCAACATATTGACCAGTACCAGAGCCATAGTTTTGAGAGCCTCCACCATTGTAAGGCATGCCCTTAACTGTTACTTGATTTACTTTCTTAGTTATTTCTTCACTAGCAACGATACGGGCACCAGCTAGGGTTTCGCCATTAACAACTCTATATTTAGAGGTAGATCTTGTAACGCCATTAACACCGGCAGTAGTTATAACTTCATACGAAGGGTCTTTTGTATAATCGTATTTAATTTCTTCATCGTAAGGATCTTTAATATCAGCTACTTCATGAACATCATAACCATAAGATAACACCGGTTTAATAAGGGTAATGTTTACCTCATCACCGATAGCTAACATACTCTCTTCAGATTTATATTTAGGATTAGCCACTAAAAATTCTTTAGGATTCAGTTTATTATCATTAGATATGGATTCAATAGTATCTCCAGATTTAACCTTATAGCTTTTAATTTCAGCATTTTCTCCAAAAAGTAAATATTGGCTTAGTTCTTCGGCTGTATTAAATATATGTTCATCCACACTAATAAAATCCTTTTTAATTGTAATTGTCTCTTCAAAGAACATTGATTCTATAATCTTTCCTGTAGTTTCAATTTCAGGTTGATTATTTTCCATATAAGCAGTATATTCATTTTCATCAATAAAAGCCATTATAAAAGTATTTACAGCTTTATCAAAAATGCTTTTATCAAGAACTTTAATCGTTATATCTTTATCCTCACCTTTGATATTAATGCTATACCCTTCGATAGTAAAATTACTAAGCTCAGATATTTGATTGTATATCTTTTCAACTGGTTCCACTACAGCCGTATATGAATTAGTTTTTACAATTTGAAAATCACTTGGAGGGTAAACGTTATTAACGCCAAATTGTTTTTTTATATCTTTTTGTTTATGATTTATCATATCATATAATTCATCTTCATCAGATATATAACCAATTATTTTACCATCTAAATAAATTTCGTATACTTCATCAGCACCGATAATTAACTTATTCGTTACATAATTAACTGCAAATAGACCAAGAACTAGTATACACCACAAAATACATATTATTATTTCTTTTACCTTCATTTTTATTCATCCTTATTAAAATCTTTTACAACACTTTTAAATGAACCAATACTTAGCTCGAACATTAAATCAATAGTTCCTAAGCTACCTTTTCTATGTTTAGCAATAACAAGTTCGGCTGGAACAATAGTCTCTCTTTGATCTTTTTTAGGCTCATAATAATCTTTTCTATTAATAAATAATACCATATCGGCATCTTGTTCCAAAGAACCTGATTCACGAAGATCTGAAAGAATAGGTTGATTGCTTTCTCTTTTTTCTGCAGTTCTTGATAATTGTGATAATGCAAGAACTGGTACATCTAATTCTAGAGCCATAGTCTTAAGAGATCTTGAAATATCAGATACCTCTACTTGTCTTGATTCAGTCTTTTTATCACCAGAATTAACAAGTTGAAGGTAGTCGATAATTACAAGCCCTAACCCCGTTTCACTAGTTGCAAGTCTTCGGCATTTAGCTCTAATTTCCGATATCGTCGCCGCACTATCGGCCTCAATATAGATATTCGTTTTAGCTAAGCGGTCCATAGCTTCGTTATATCTTTGCCAATCTCTTTCTTGCATATTACCTGTTTGAAGTTTATAAGACTCTACTCTTCCCATAGAAGATATCATTCTATTGACAAGCATATCGGCACTCATTTCTAGATTGAATACTGCGATAGCCTTTTTAGTAGTTGTTGCGGCATAAGTAGCCATATTAAGGGCTAGAGCAGTTTTTCCCATACCTGGACGAGCAGCCAAGATGATCATTTCACCACCTTGGAAACCAGTAGTAATTTTATCTAAATCATAAAAACCTGTTTCAAGTCCGGTTACAAGTCTTTTATTTTTTGCTAATTGTTCAAGTTTATCATGAGCGATTCTTAGAGCTTCTTGAATCGATAATAAATCTCCTGTTCGACGATTACGAACAGCAAATAAGATTTTTCTTTCAGCACTCTCTTGAAGAGTCGCTACATCCTTATCATCATAAGCTTCCTTAATAATG